>QMYL01000100.1 GCA_003662645.1 Candidatus Bathyarchaeota archaeon | reverse complement strand
TGGGTATGGATAGGTATCCCCCACTCTGTTGCCACCACTTCCTTATCGGGGCGTAGATTTTAGGCCCATAGAAAGGTTCGCTTTGTGTGTATATGTAGACTTCATCCTCATTAGCCAAGATAAGTTCATCCCTTTCATCACCTATAATATCTATGGCATATCCATAGGTCTCAGATGGGCAGGGATGTCCATCATCTGGGAACTCAACAACCCTACGCCCAAAGGAGTCATATAACCCCATACAATCTTCACTACTAGCATGAAAGGCTAACTCCTCTCCATCCCCAGTCCAATTTGTTGGAGCCCCTGCTCCCCAATTATTATCAGGTTCGAACTCGAAGAGTTTATTACCTTTATGGTCAAGTAGGGTGCGGATTCCATGGGCCCCCCAGCCACCACAGGTCCAGACTTGTAGTCCAGGTAGATCCCTCCTGAACTTGCCAGCGGTCATGGTTGATATATAACCTAATGGAATTCGTCGCTCTATGGACCCCTCTTCGTTAAGTATGAGAAGACCTAAATATCCAGAGGCTATGAAGAGTTTAGGCTTGGTTCCATCAAGGTCTCCCATGATTATCGAGTTGGCAATGTATGGTCTGATGCGCATGCTTGGAGGCTCAATCTCCCATATCGTATTTCCATACCCATCCAAGAGTTTATATCCGATGTAGATCTCCTCCCTACCATCTCCGTTCAAATCATGAAATGCTATATGCTCTCCGCATTCGACCTCCGGTATAGACCAGAGGGGTCTCAATTTATGGTCGTATACCCATATCCCGAATTTTCTTCCCTTAACAATCACTTGGCGTGTATCCTCTCCCAAAAGGTTTGCTACGTATATGGAGTCTATTTCCTCATCTGGTTTGTTAATTCGACTCTTAATCTTGCCCTCCTTACCATCCAAGATAGTGAGGGAATCTTCTGTAATACAGACCACCTCAATACTTCCATCTTTATCGATATCGTAGAGTTGCGTCATAACCTCGCTGGGTTCCTCCCTGCTCCATAAAACTCCTCCATCCACGTTAAGAGCTGAGAGGGATGAGGATCCAAGCAGAAGCATATCTACCCTACCATCACCATCAAGATCTGTAAACCTCAAACCCTTAGGTTTAAACCGGCTGACGTTGATCTTCCTCCATAATACTGGTTTGGGATATCTCCTTCTAACCTTCTTAAGCTCTAGGAACCTTTCCCTCTTAACATCCTCTACACCCCTTGGTGAATCTTCATCAGTCCATACGGTCATACCGTAGAATCTAGATTCAGCGTTCGTCCTTATCCCAACCTTACCATGAGTGTAAGTTCCATCTTCGATTGTAAATTGTTCTTCACCATCCAGGAGACCGGATATCCTATCGCCTTTAACATGTAACTCGAGTTCGTAATATCTATCTGGATCTATATCGATATCCTTCCTAAAGAGGGTTCTCATTTGGGATCCATCGCGGCGATAGAGAACTAATGCTTCTAAGTCTTCGATGCAGTAATAGTAATAGTGGCGTAGGTTCTGGTATCGAAAGATTAAACCTGTTCGAGCCTTATTGCAAGTAGTAAGATCCGTAGCTATCAAGAATCCTGGACCCCAACTGAGAGGGCTAGTTAAAGTCATTATCTGCCGAACTTTGACCTTAATTGAGTAGTTCCTCCAATATGGATCCCCAACTATTAGGCATTGGTCATTCGGTGATACCGATGTTGAACAGTTGGCTAAGACTCTCCTTCCATCCTCTTCAAGGATAGCCCATCGTACACCCTCCCTCACCAGGGGGTTTATCCATGCTGATAGACATCTGTTAACGGTTGATGGGATCCATACCCAACGTCCGCCTTTACCTTTTTTCATCGATAAGGATGTTATTGGGCATCTTTTTAGGTTAAGTGTAGCCAGATATATCCTCTTCATATCCACTTCCCTTCACCTATCTAGGTTTAGTTTCCTCCCATCTCGGGTGGGATAGAACACCCCAGTCACACTCACTCCATCTACGGATGGGCGCATAAATACTATCCTTAGTGAAGGGTCGGTCTTGGGTGTATATATAAAGGAAATTATCCCTTTGGAAGAATAATTCATCCCTTTGGTCTCCAGTTACATCCTCGAATGGGGGGTAAGATTGGATGGGTGTTAATCCCTTCGGGAACTCAACAACCTTCCTTCCAAAGGCATCATAAAGTCCACCTAAATTCTTATGATAAACCAATTCCTCCCCATCCCCAGTCCAATTTATTGGTAGTCCTGGATCCTCGCCGTAGTCTGGTTCGAACTCAAATAGGATTCTACCCCTAGAATCGAGGAGGGTTCTGATGCCATAGTTATGCCATCGAGTTCCAGTCCAGATTTGTAGTCCAGGTAGATCCCTCCTATACTTACCAACCGAGAGGTGTTGAACATGGCCTAGTCTCTGCTCCGCTACGACTCTCCCTTCTCTATCCACTAGGAGGAATCCCATATCCCCACAAGCCATAGCAACGTGGGGATCCCCTGATCCCCCCGTTATCTCTCCAGCTAATGGACAGTCTACATGGTAAGGTTGTGTACGCCTCCAGCTTCCCTCAGTCATCCATAGTATTGATCCATCACCATCGATGCATGTATGGCTTGCAATAATCTCTTGCAACCCATCATCATCAAAGTCTGCAAATGAGAGATGATGTCCAATTTTAACGTTGGGAAGGGCTAGGATCGTCTCTAGTTTGTGGTCGTAAGCCCATACCCCCTGATATCCACCACCCATCAAAACCACTTGGCTATTCTTATCACTTAGCAGATTCGTTATGTAAATATGTTGGGGGATGACCCTTCTGCTCCCAATCGGTGAATCTATGGTTGGTATGGATGCTTCAGCCTTAATCCTTCCAGTGCGGATATCCAGTATTAATAATTCCTCCTCTCCACAAGAGATAATCTCACATAACCCGTCTCCATCGATATCGTAGACCCTTATCTGCCTTCCCCGTTTCGGGAGTTCCACTCCTTCTTCCAGTTGACATTTCCAAAGGATGTCACCATCCAGGTCCATAACAGTTACGTCCGAGCCTCGGGTGAGCAGGATATTCATCTCCCCATTCTTACGTATATCTGCTAGCGTTATGGTGGAGTCTTTATCAACCAAGCCTAGATCTATCTTCCTCCAGAGTAAGGGTTGAGGGTAACGCTTCCTAAGACTCTTCAGATCATCTGTATATGCTTTCCTCTCCTGAAGGAACCTTCGGTGGGCATCCTTCGATGTGTAAACTTTCACATTGCGTATTCGACTCTCAGCGCTACTTCTTATACCTACCTTGCCTGAGGGAAGCGTATTATCCTTGACATCGAATATAACCCTTCCATTAAGGTGGCATACTATCCTATCGCCTTTTAGATCCATTCTTAAAGTGTAGTAGCGTCTTGGATCAACTGTTAGACCAGTCTCACCCAATATAGACCATTTGTTATGTATACGACGATAGAGAACCAGTTTATCCAAGTCTTCAATACAATAGTAGTAGTAGCATCTTAAGTGCCGGTAACGAGCTATTAGACCAGTTCGAGCTTTGGCATATGAGATAGCCCTCCCAGAGGGGGATATATCCACCTCATCTCCAAGCCAGAGAACGTGATCAGACAACTGTTTCACATCAGCCTCAATCGTGTAATCCCGCCATAATGTATCACCAGTCGTCCAACAATGCACAACGGGTTGAACTGATCCGGATTTATTGGCTAGAACCTTATTTCCATCATCCTTCACAATAATGAATGTTCCATCTCGGATCAGAGGGTTATCCCAACCAGGGTACTCCGGTAAGGCTCCATATTTACACCAAGATAGATCTATACTCGATAATTCCAGTATCTCCATAGAGCCTCACACTCACCTTCCCATTGACTATAGCATGCTTAAATCCTTTAAAAAGGCTTTATATTTAATGTTTGTATTTTATGATTGATATTGACAAGATGAGAGTTTATGGTTTTCCAACATGAAAGTTTTACCTATAGGTCTCAGACAGCCGCTTTCTTCACCGCAAATCCCAAAAATGCTACAAATACTATGATCTTCATCTTGTCAGCATCCCCATTTTATAGGTTTGGATTTAATCAAGGAGGTTGGCGTTGGAGGAACGTTCCTAAAGGGGATGAATGCGCTCAGACATACCCTCAAATATTATCGATCCGAACATTCCCAAACTATCATAGGCGATAGATCCTCAAAATTCGAATGGGAGGAGGGTGGGTGTAAGGACTTGAGGGAGAGGGCTAAGGAGACCATTAGGGAGCTCCTGAGAAACCATAGACCAGAACCCCTAGATAAGAAGATAACCATAAAGATAGACAATATAATTAAGGAAGCTGAGAGAAAGATAAAGCAATAAATAAACTCTTCCATTTATCCCATCTACAGTTTCACCCTTTAGATATGCATAGCAGGACGAGGCATCTTCAATTGTGCAAATATCTGCTCCATCTTCTCGAGTTTCTCTTGGAGTTCTTTAAGTCTCTCCTTTAATGGTGTTACCTCCCTCTCATAATCCTCTTTATCGATCTCCTCAAGCTGGTATGCAGTTGTTAATCTCTCGATCTGGATATTTAATCCCCTGATTTGTTCCAATGTAACCCTATAGAAGGGCTCTAGCTCTAAACCTAAAGGTATCAAAAGTTTAAAGGTCTTCTCAAGCTCAGTTGTGTACTTCTCGTGAAACTCTGAGTATACAGCTGTCGAGAGTTTCATCTTAAGGGATTCAAGCCTTCTCAACTTCTCGTTTATGGATTTAATCTTCTCCTGAACCTTCTCTATATCTGCAAGTACATCATCAACCGTTCTAACCTTCACGCCTGCTGGGGCTTCCCTACTTATTATAACCC
>QMYL01000099.1 GCA_003662645.1 Candidatus Bathyarchaeota archaeon | reverse complement strand
GGCTTATTGGGGCGGGTGGAGCTCGTCCACTTGGTAGTGGATGTGAAGGCGAAGTAGGCCCCGCATTACTCGTCACCACGGATGACGCACGACTCAAAGGCATTCCCGGAACTCTTGAGGAAAGCTGAACGCTACGGAAGGGTTTTTAAGGTCTATGCAGACAGAGTGTACAACAACTCAAAGGTTTATAGACTATTGGAGGAGAAGGGATGGAGAGAGCTGAAGGTTACGGGAGACGGATCGTCGAGACAACCTACTCAACGTTCAAGAGGGATTCCGGGGAGTTCTGCACGGTGAAAGGCGTACATCTACAACACACCCATAAACCTATAAACACTCAGAACCAACGAACCAGCCAAGAACAGAAACGAGACTCGCCATCAAGAGAATTGATCCATAAAACATTCAGTTAATAAGATCGTGGAACATCTCTTGGATTATCTGAAGTTCTTTAACCCTCTTCTTTAGAGCATATATGATTCCTTCGAAGAATGGTTTAGCGGAGTAGAATGGATATGTCTTCATAGCGTCAAGATGATCTACCGCCTGTTTAAATTCAGATATACACATCGAAGCCAATCTGCGTTTCAAATTCTTATTGATGACGCTCTTAACCGCTGAGTAGTATATTCTGGCAGCCAAGAGATGTTTCCAGTAAAGGTTTAGATGTTTTATAACCTGAATGGAAGAGTACAATGCAGAATACTCCATGGAAGCTTCCTCCTTGATTTCTCCCTTAAGATAGGCTTCCATTAAGGCCATCCCGGCTTCCTCAACTTTCATGGCGGTTTCCTCTAAGAACTCTGTGGGAGACTTGCGTCTACCTTTAATTTTCTCCAGAAGATCCTCGCTCCATTGATTCTTAGATAGATGATCTATAATCTCCTTTAATGTAACTATATCCCTGCGCCAATGCTCAGGTGGAACTAAAATTTCATCTTCCAACCCAAATGTGAGGTTTCTTCCCCATCCGGAGGGGAGGTTTGCATTGGGCCATATTCCCTCACTTGTGAAGTGTATGTTAGGTGTCCAACGGAAAGTGTATCCTTCAAAATATTCCCCAATCACCTTTGATACTGCGAATATGCCTTTACTGGAACTTTCCAGCGATCTCAACACGGTTCTCCCAACCTTCTCCCCAAAGATTTTTGAGAGATATCTAACCCAGTCTTCTTCGCGGTATTCCTTTGGGTTATGGGAATACTTAATGAAAGCTTCCATATTCAACTCTAGCGTTTTGCAGTAGAAGCTCCTGAACTCATGAGCTTTATTATGAAAACCTATAACTCCGGTCACTCCAAGTTTGTAACTGTTGTAGAGGATATTCCTTATAAACTTAGGGTTGCCCCAGACTAGTCCACCAGAATTTTCGCCATAAAGGTCCTTTGTTATCCATACTTTATGCCCTGATTCTACCCATTTCGCTATAACTGGGTCCGGCTCCTCTGTAACGCAGTCAAAGAGACTATATTTTATTACGTAGATCGCATCCTCTCGAGGCCATATGTTATACCATTGTCCAGGTATTCTAGCCTCATAATGGGTTCTTATTAGGGGCGTTTTCCCCATTCCCCTTAAAGTTTTAATGTAGGTATTTATGAAATCTAATCCTGTTTCCTCTCGTTTTTGGCATTCTTTACATTTACAATAGATGGGTTCTCCGTAAGTTACCAATAAGCCATCAAGCTCTGGAAATCTCTTAAAAAGCTCCTTCCATATGTTTATTAAGAAATCCTTGTACTCCGGCTCATTCCAGCAGATGTTGCCTATGATCATTCCTTCCGGAAGCTTGGAGGCTCCAAGCGTTTCTAGGAGTTTATTTCTCACGGACGGATGAGACTTCACGAAATTAATTGGAGCCATAAAGTTATAATGATGAATGAAAGATTGAATACCGTTCTCCTTTGCGTAGGCGAGAGCTTGCTTCATCAATTCAATGTTAGAATCCACGGTTTCCTCATCGAAAACTCTACTCTCTGGATTCTCATCAAAATGTAAGTATTTATGGAGATCCCAGCTACTTCCATCAAAGCATGTTATGTTAACGTTAAGGCGGTTTCTCTTCATCCAATCTATAAACTTCTTCCACTTAGAAAAGACATCTAAATTCCTCGGCATATTATTATCCCAAGGTCCAGAAGATGGTTTCTCCAAATTCATCAGACCTGATATCCATAACCCCCTATATGAGAAGAAATCGCCCATATCAACACCAACCGACACTATTACACCATTTTCTTTTTAAGATTTTCGCCTTGTATATAGGATGACGAGATGCTCAAGCTATATTAGTAAGGTTAACTCTCAACTGGCAGGGCAGTAGAGTCGCTCAGAACCCAAAGGTACGGAGTTTATTTAATTCTATCGAGTACTGAACGAGAATTTTATGTTTGCATGGTGAGTGACTATAATGAGTTGGAATGAATTTTCGTGGGCAACATCAAAGCTTCTTCACATCCTAAAGCCAGAATTATTCGTTATGCGGGATGGAAAGATCATTAAACACTATCAGGTTAGAAGGCTGTATAGCTGACTGTTTATCCGAATTATGACCTCCTCGACATCCCTCCTAGTCGTCATTTCGGGGTTGAATGGGCACCTTCTCAATCAGCGATAAGAGGGGGTTATATGTTTGGTAACCTGCTGGTTGAGAGGCTATAGATACTTGAATGAAAGTTGAGTCACCAGAAAGTTTGGTGCGGCCGCCGGGATTTGAACCCGGGTTGTCGGCTCGGGAGGCCGATGTCCTAACCAGGCTAGACTACGGCCGCCACTCCACCAATTCTATTGGGTGTAAATCTGGGACTAAAAGTTTTTGGCTCATCCCTTATACTCAGCGGTGACCATCACGTGATCCTTCTCGTAGGGTTCAAGTCGGATAACCTCCTTAACCTCGAAGTTGTTCTTCTTGAGGGTCTTTATCTCCCTCTCGTAGAGCTCCTTCGGCTCCTTCGTTACATCTATGCTCCTAGCCTTTATCGCTAACATTATCCAACCATCCCTCTTGAGGTATAACCTCGCATTGTCGGCGAGTATCTTGGCCTGTTCAGGCTGGGCTATGTCGCAGTATATAACATCAACCTTACCCACCAGGGTTGAGTATCCGCTCGGAAGCCTGGCGTCGGCGAGGATAGGCGACATGTTCAACCTGAACCTACAGACGTTATTTAGGAGCTCTCGTATCGCCCTCGGCGCAAACTCGACGCAATAGACGTGGCCTCCCTCACCAATTATATCGGAGACGTGGCTGGCGGTGGTCCCGGAGGCGGCGCCCAAGTATAACACTCTACAGCCAGGCTTTATCGGGACAACCTCTAAACCCTTCAATATGGCGGCCGCTAACTTACTCCTATAGGGATCCCAGAGCCTATACTCAACACCCTCATAGGTTATGAGCTTCTCCCCATAGACAACCCTGCCCGGTGCAAGGTTTCTAGTAGCCAACCTAGTTGAACCGTCCTCGAGGGTCACTTCGTATATGCCAGGGAATTCGGGATGGGATCTAACCTCAACCTCCAACTACTTCCTCCTCCTAGCCAACCTCCTACGAGCCCTCACAGCCGGTTTAGGCTTCGGCTTCGGATACTTCTCCCTTATCTCCCTAACCCTCCTCTCAAGGTCCTCTCTCAGCCTATCCCCTATAAACTTCCCGCTGAAACTGTCCGTCCTAGCCGCTATGGCGAGTTTACCAGCAAGTAGGCGGGCTATCTTACCTCTCAACCAACGCTTCGAGCCGTGTATGAGGGAGTGTTGGAAGATGACCCCATGTTTCGGCGGACGGGAACCAGTCTTTAATGACCTGAAAAGGGCCTTCTCGGCTCCCAATACTTGGACCGTGCTGGCCGGCATCTTCGCCAAGTTGTCCAGACCGCCAGCCAAAGCTATCAACCGGGCCCCCAAGGTGGCGCCCGCTAGGGCTGAGATATTGGGGGCAACCTCATCCATCAACTCCCTTAAATACTCCTCAAGTGTGGACTTAACCCTATACAGCTTCAATATCTCACCGCAGAGCATCCTTATCTTCTCGATATCCACATCTTGGAGTTCGGCTCCAACCGACCTAACAGCCGCCTCAGCCATTCTAGACGCCCTCTCCTCCGGTATGCCCTCTTTCATAAGGTTCTCAGGGGTGAAGTTCTCCCTCCTCCCAAGCTTACTCACAAGCCTAGCGTATGTCTCATGCTTCTCCACAAGACGGTTCAACTCCGGGAAGTGGAGGCCATACCACTCCCTAACCCTGTTCATGAAGAGGTTAAGGGTCTTCTCGCTGTCATCTATCATCTGAATTGTCTGGACAACGACGAGATCCCTCTTCTCAGTCGCCCTCCTAACCCTACGTCTGGTCAGCTCCATCGAGACCTCATGTATCCAACCCGCTAACTCGGCCTCATCCTCCAGGAAGCCCAACTCAACCGCCAGTTTCCCCATGTTACCCCGTAGAACCTCACCAGCCTCCGTTATGCTCTCAATTCTAACCTCAACCTCCAACTTCTCTTGGACCGCCTGGGCGATCTTCGGCCTCTCGAATACGAAGGTTGTGTAACCCTTCCCCCTTAACCTCTCTATCAATTCCTCAAGCTCCTCGATCAGCTTCCCAGCCTCAAGCTCCTCAAGCTTCTCGGCGACTACAGCCGCATCCCTGGGGAAGGTAACCCCATCTACGAGGTTGTTATCCTCACCGAACCCTAGGATCCCAATAACACATCCCAACACCGTTGCTCTCACAAGTATCCCGCCTATCAATCTTTTTATATCCATCCGAATGGATAACCTTTACTGATTAAGAGGCCCTTCTGGGAGGGTTTAGAAGATACCTCAAGCCTTAGAGGGGGAACCAGACATACTCGAGGTTGAGATAGCCAGCCTAAGACTCAAGAATCCAACGATGCTGGCGTC
>QMYL01000098.1 GCA_003662645.1 Candidatus Bathyarchaeota archaeon | reverse complement strand
GATAAGCACGGATCTGTGGATAAAGAACTTAAACAGGGTTGTTTACGACCTGCCCACAACTATGACGAAGTTCCTTCTCCTCGGGATGAGCTTAGACGAGGTTATCGAGGCTACAACAGCAACACCAGCTAAGGTTCTCAGGAAGGAGAATGAGATGGGAACTCTAAAACCCGGCTTCCCGGCAGATATAACCCTACTCAGACTTGAGGAGGACCGATTCCCTCTCACTGACTCCCACGGTGAGGTTAGGGTGTCTAGGAGAAGGCTCACCCCAATCGGCGTTATACGCGGTGGAGAGGTAATAAAACAACCGCCAGTTTAACCCTAGAACCACTGGGTTATGGAGTAGTAGAGCCTCACGAAGTTCCTCGCTAGGTCCTCGAAGCTGTTAACGTAGCAGAAGTTCCTGAAGTACCTCTTCGGTTTAGTGCTCCTAACCCCTATCGCGATCAGGGTTACACCGCTCTTCTCAACCTCTTTAACGGTCTTCTCCGTCTCCTCCACAATATTCTCGTAGCCGTGGGGTTGCCCATCGGTCACGACAACCATGACCTTGTAACTTTGGGGCAGCCTCAGGATCCTCTTGGAGGTCGCCTTCAAGGCGTCCGGGAGGTAGGTTGCACCGCCAACCATTAGGTTGCCAAGCCTACTCTTGACCCTACGATCGTAACGTTCCTCAAAGTCCTTAAGGATCATGAGCACATCGCTGAATACATATAGACCCCAGGAGTGTTGGGGCATCAAACCGTTGGCAACCTCGGCTAGGCATACGGAGACCTCCTTCAATGTATCCTTTGACGCTAGGAGGCTCTCACTTGCATCTATCAGTATGGCCCACGCTGAGCTTGAGGCTGACCTCTCCAGCTGCTTGAAGATGTCGCTTCTGCTACTCTCTGAGGCTACAGCCTGTACCGCCTCGTGTAGGTCTATCAGACCAGCCCTCTGGTGCGGTTCTTCCTCATAGTCAGTCTTCACCATCGCGAGGGTACTGAGTATACTTCTTATAACCCTGCCGACCCTCCTCTTTACCCTTAGATACTCTGAGTAGTCGCTCTTCGGGAACCCTATGCTCAGGAAGTTCAGTTTATCCCTCTGGTAGAGCTTGAGGGTCTCCTCATCCCTCCTCCTCCTGAGCTCCTCGTTATGGAAGACGTAATTGGCCTCGGAGTTTGCTTCGCTCCCGAATATCTTCTCCGCCAGATCCCCCAGCGACAGCTTAGACAACGCTTCTCTCAGGACTTTGTCTGCGTCACCGTCATCGTTTAGAATTGTGCTACTGAAGAAGATGCTTGAGGATCTCCCATCGTGGTGGGGGATAACTGGGTAGCTCTGGAGGGCGTCTGGTTGACCATACCTGGAGAGCTCCCCATAGATCCTCTCAGCGGCGGAGATCAGAGCCTTCGGTTTATTCGTCCACTTCACTCCATCCAAGATTCTGGAGATCTCCTCTATCGTCCTCTTCTCCCCCTTTGAAGGGTTTCCCTTAATCGTGCCTATAAAGACCTTCGACACGGTGGCGGCCATGATCCTCTTCAGCTCGTCATCGAACCTATCTAGTGGGTGAAAGCGTAGGTAAGCAACAGCATTCGCCAGCGCTAGGTCTCCACCCAAACCAGCCCACTTTGAGGCTAGGAAGCTCTCAACCCTATAATCCTCGATCAGGTTTATGGTGAAGCTTGAGAGCTTATCGTCCTTGCCGTATCTCCAAGGCTCGTAGATAAGTGGGTCGGTTAGATAGGCGTGTCCAGCCTCATGGGCGACGCAGGCCTTGAAGACACGCCATTTTACGATCATGTTCTCCCTCAGGTCGAATGGTACAAGCCTATCGGGTAGTGGTATATGGAGAACATACTCCTTAACCGGACGTCCAACATAGCTTATGTGTGGGTAGGGGACTCTATCATCGACTAGGAGCCTCATCTCCTCATAGGAGCGCCTACTGACCATGGTGGCTATGGCCCAGGCCGTATCGTAGAAGCTCAAGGGAGTTAAGCCCCCTCCGGGGTTTCGAGTATCGACTCTATTATCCTGTTCAATGTCGCCTGGATTGCTGGGTCATCGGATATCGAGTTTATTATCGTATCGACGGCTGCATCCTTTATGGAGACCCCGTCTTGGACGAGTCTAGCCCAGCTTATCAGGTTCCCGAGCGATGGGGCTAGGGGTATCTCGCCAATCTCATAAAGCCTCCTTAACTCGGCCGCAACCTTCACGAACTTGTAAGCTAGGCTTGGATCCTTCAGGCCGCTCCGTTTTATCAGGGCCTCAACCTCCTTCTCATTTATCTTAGGCCCTACGCTCAGGTAGTCGAAGTGTATCCAGGCGTTGACCCTCCTCCTGAAGGCCACGTTTAGGGGCTTCGTTCCAGCATACTCAACGCTGTAGGGGTTGAAGGATAGAACTATATACCCGTAGGGGTGCCTCTCAACTATCTCATTCTCCTTCTCGGTTAGCACGAGGTGACCCCTCTGGTCCATCACAGGGTGGAACTTCGCCAGTATGTCAGGCTTCATCATGTTCGCCTCATCGACATAAAGTATGCCGCCGTACCTGCACCACATAACTATGGTTCCATCAACCCAGTTCTCCCTACCCAACCCCACATACTTACCTATGAGTTCGTAAACCGAAGTCTGGAGGGCGCAGTTTATCTCGAATATGGGAAGCCTATCCTCAGCCGCGATCTTGTAAACCAGATGGGTCTTCCCAACACCCGTTGGGCCTACAAGCCCAACCTGTTTAAAGTGGTATAGGGCCCTCCTAACCCGCTCCTCTATGTTGGTTCCGTCATCTATGAAGCTCGGTTGGGGTGGCGGTATATTCTTCTTTAGGAACTCTGGACACTCATAGCCTTCCCCAAGCCTGTACCTTTTGGGCGGCTCAAGCTCTAGGTCTTCACCTATCCTTCCCTCATCATGGAAGGTTATCCTAACCTTGTTCCCACCTATCGAGACCAGGTATGTGCTTCCTTTCCTCACCAGCTTACCCTCTAAGGCTTTACGGATCGTCCTAGCCTCAATCTGGTTCAAGGGTTTATCAACAGTCGCCCTCAATCTCCTCCACCCTCACCTCAACCTCACACAGCCTAAGCTTTGACAACCTCTCGCCAACTATATCGATCAAGTCGTGGAGCTCCACGACTTCCCTAGGATAAAGCCTCTCAAGGTTTAGGATGTTGATCACCTCCCTAACCCTCATGAGGCTCTCATAAATCCTAGAGATTTCTCCACCGCTCAGCTTTCCTCCCTCACATAACCTTAGGAGGCGCTCCAACCTCGAACGTATCTGCTCGAGGATCATCCCTTGGAGCTCCATGTACTCATCCCAGTGCACGAGGGCTCGTAGAAACTTGAAGTTTAGGTTCCTTCTCCTCCCTCCGTCTCCTTCTCTGATCCTCCTCAGATTACCCTCCACCAGTGGCATGTATGGCCTCGGCACCAGGTATAGGGCTCCCATCCTGAAGCAATATTCACTATACGGTTCGGTCATATAGTTAATCAGCTCTTCCGGCCCCCCTGGGTTGTCCCCGGCTGAATCCTGCTTGAGGAGGAGTAGATATACTACCTCCTTCCCCGTCTTGTTGTGGGGCCCACCCTCTTGGTGATACATCGCTGGAGGCCACCGGTCTATTCTTTCCCTTTTTCACTCTTTGGATGAGGATGGCGGTGGGGGCGGTGGGACATCGATGAACTTCGCCATTATCGTCAGCATAGCGACCGATTCCTGGTATATCTTCGTCCAGATCTTCGGCGCCTTATCCTTATCGGGAACTATCCATGACTCTATCTCCTCAGGTGGACCCCGGATATGGGCGTCACCGCTCAACGTGAAGTTTGCGATATCCGGATCCGTCTTGGCTTCAATCGTGAACGGAACTATGGCGTTACCCTTACTGTCGTTTATCGCCTCGCCTATGTATATGCTGATTGGGTAGCGGACTGTTGTAAACCTTGAGTCCCTACTTGACCTGTTGGCCTCCAGGTGCTTGAAGCGTATCGATATCTCTACTTCCCTCGCTAGACTACTCATCAGTGAAGCCGTCTGGACATCTATGTTCAATACCTCATCCACTTCTTCTCTCTCAACATTCTTCATACATTATCATCTCCTAATCAGAGCGTTATACGAATCTCATACTTCCTATTCCTAATCTTCTCAAGCTCCTCCTCCGGTATCTCCTCCATCTCCTTGAGGCGGTTCAGCGTGTTCACCAGGTTCGATCTGAGTTCTTTAACCTCCTCGATGTGCGATAGAACCCTCTTGTAGGCGTCGGTCAGCTCCAGCGATGCCTTGGCGTACTCAACCCTGCTCATCACCCCGACCCTCCTCTTGACATCGAGCGAGTATATCTCCCTTTCAAGGCGGTCCTTCTCCTCGAGTAGCTCGGATAGGCGAGCATCCGTCTCGATTATAGACCTCTCCGACTGGTTCACAAGGTCCATGTTGAAGGTAACCTTAGCCATCTCGGTGAAGGTCTCAAGGGAGATCGCGTTCTTCTCGAGCATCCTCTTCAGCTCGTTCAGCTTCTTCTCGGCATCTATCAACCTCCCACAGGAGGCCTTCGCGTTCTTGAGCCATATTGGCAGTAGGATGTACCCGTCCTTCGTGGCCTCGAGCTGATCCGCTGGATGCTGGACTATATTACCAGCTAGATACTTCACCTCGTAAGCTATGACCACGTTGTCCTTGTTGGTTATGGCCTTCCTTATCTCACCTATCTCCTCACCAGTGATCCAGTCGAAGACTGCGTTCTCATCGGTCTTTGGATCCCTCTTAACAGTTACCTCGACCCGTTTCCCCCTCCTAAACTTAAACTTGCTCAGTATCCCCAAATCGCTCACCTCCCATATACCGACAAGGCCACCATCAGGCGGAGTAGTCTAAGCGACCAGAAGGCCTCACGCGCTAGCTTGGTGAGGAATCTCCATAGGGATTCGACGCCCGAGCGGAGCCTCCCCACCG
>QMYL01000097.1 GCA_003662645.1 Candidatus Bathyarchaeota archaeon | reverse complement strand
CTTGGGCGGCATGGTGAGGGCTCCCTGTATCCTACGTTCAACCTCGCCACGCATCAACTCCTCAGGTCTGGGAATTAGTATATTCTCCCTCCTCAAGTATGCGTGGAGTATGGATCTAACCCAGAAGCTTACACGCCGTTCGGTGTAGGCTGTGGGCACCGGGATTGTTGCAACCCTAGCTAGCGTGAATGCCAAGCAACGCCTCTCAACGATTGAAGATTCATCAGCCTCCTCCTCAACTTCGAACCCCTTCAACGTGATCTCCGGGACCGGTTGAGAGCATAGTGTGAACCACCGTTCTATTAGGCTGTATTTCTTCGGGTCGCTCTCCCTCAAATCGGAGAATCTATCCTCAAACCTAACCCTCAATTTTTGTGGTATCTCATAGTCCGGCTTGAATATGCCAGCCTCAACTTTATACGGAACTCCGAAGGCTAGGTTGTGGTCGTACATGTAGCTCAACTCTGGTGGAACCCAGCCTTCCCATGAAAGCTTAAACCTCCTCGATAATCTCTGCAGAAGCTCTGGGGAGTCGACCTCAACCAGCGTGAGACTTCTCGTATCATCCGTGAATAGGTCTCTCCTCTCCACCACGCGGGTATCCAGGTTTAGCGACCTTATGACCTCCTCATCACCTGGCCTCGGCGGGTGTGGTATCAACAGGTACGGCTTGTAAGCGTCGTCTAGGATCGTTTCTATGGAGCCCTCGGATGAATTGTAGAAGATGAGGCGTACACCCCTCGTCTCGGCTTGGGCATCTATAAGGTATAGTGAAGCCACGTAGACCACGCTCTGGTTCAAGTGATCCTATGTAACGTTCAAACTTATAGGGGTAATCACGGTCACCAAGAAAGTGCAAGCCATTTTTAACATTTTCTTGTAAATAATGTCTAAGCTCATGTTGCAAGTCTGATCCCTCAATCCTCAAACCTTGATCGATTTCGTGCATAAAAATCTCAGACCTCTGCATTTTTCTAACAATTGATGGATCAGGAGTTAGGAGTTGAGGTATAGACCTAGAGTTCACAACCATTTATAACAACCGTGATTATGGGAATCTGCGGTGAAGCCGGAGAGAAGGGGAAACTCTCTTGGTCTCAAGCCTCGAGCTGCCGGAGGTCTACGGGTTCACGGGGATCGTCCTATTCGTAATTCTGAGCATATTCACTGCCATCTTCGATAAACACTACCCAAAGGAGACACCGTACCTATACCAAGCTGCGGCCTTAGCCGGATTCGGACAGCTGGCTTACAACTCGATGAACAGCTACCTACAGACCAGGATCCTACTCAACCTATCTTATATACTGTTCTCCCTAGCCAACGTCGCCGGGTTGTTCATTTGGCTACTACTTAAGGGGAGTGAGGTCTCGAGCCTGTTGAAGTACTCCTACCTATTCCTCATAATGCTCCCCGCAAGCTTGGTGGTTGCCTTCCTGTACCTTGGTTACTTACAGCCCTTCCAGATTCCATTCTCGATCTTATCCCTAGAAGCCTTCTCGGCGTTGTTCACCTTGTTGACATCAAGTCTAATACTTGAAGCCCTAGCCACTTACAAGCCCGAGTACTTGAAGTCCCTCATCAGGTTTGTGAGCGTCAAGGTCAAGCTCAATCATAAAAGGGTGAGAGGTGAGATTTGAAGATGAAGAAAAGCGCAGATACGTCGAGGAAGGCTCTGAGGATACTGCCGCTGCTCATCCTATCGACTATAATAACCGGAGCCAGCGCAGCCGTCTACAACCTAATGTACATGCAAGCCGTCGGCGTTGGAGTTGAATCGCCGAAGGTCTACTTCATACAAGGAAGCGACAGCGGAACAGCATGCTCAGTCACGATAGGGACAAACAACACATACGTAAAGATAACGAGCATGGCGGGCTGGCCCAATGCCACGAGGATCTATGAGAATGTTACCGCAATACACAACGCTGACTCCTCAGCGAGGACGGTAGTCCTGTCCTTCGACTCATGGTCTGGAGACACAAGCCATGTAACCATATACGTAAAGGTCTTCAACTCCGCTGGCCAACAGCAGGGCAGCACAATACAGGTCGGACAGGCTGGAAGCAACACTGGGCCGATCACTATACCGGCGGGTGAGAACTACAGGGTTCAGTGGGAGATAAAGTGGGATGCCGGGTCTCTATCGTCCTACTCGGTAAGCGTGACTTTGAGCCTGCGGGTCAACGAGTGAGAAGACTGAGAGGTCAGAGCCAACCAGAGCCGTAATCCCCCTCCTTCCTTTTTTATGTTACGGGTTAGGCCATGTTGGGCTTTAAGTGTTTGATGGGTGTGAGAAGAAGGTTCGAGTGGTCCGCCGTTTGGTTAGTCCTGATCCTCTCCGTCTCATTAGTGGGGGGTGTGGTCTCACCGGTATCCGGCGTCGCCTACACCGTGAATGTGATCTCAGTCAGCTCCCTTACTGCTGAGAGCCCTAAGGTTATCTTGCAGTCCGGCAACGCCGGGGAGAACGTAATCTACAAGAATGATACGAGCGGTTTAGTTGAGGTTGAAGCGTCCACTTCCACGCCAACCTACAACCCGAACGGATACAATCTAGTAACGGGGAGTCACGTATCGGGGTCAGTTCCAGATAGCGTCGAATCTTTAGATTACAGTTACTTCATTGTTCGGAGCTATGGAACGGAAACCGCTACAGCAACCTACAACCCCTCAGCCTACAACCTTCTCGGCGGTACAAGCCTAATATCCGGTTCCATCTCCAACCTGGCGTCTAATGATGGGATCTACATGGTATTCGAGAGTTATTACACGGGAACCCAGATACAGGACTACGTAGACCTTAACCTGAACGAGAACTTTGGGAGCCACAGCAACTTCACGGCGCTACAGTATGGACCGGACGGAGGATATGATGTGCTGACCGAGGAGAATACTTACATCTTCTCGATGGAGTGGGGCACGGTCACGGTGAATGATACCTTCACAACCGTTAACCTAGTAAACACTTACCAGAGCCCGATAATCGTCTGCGCCCCAGCGTATACATCGGGTATACCGAGGACCGTTAGGATAAAGGACGTAACGAGTACAAGCTTCAAGGTTAGGGTGCAGAACCCATCCGGCGAGACATGTCCGGCCACAACCGTCCATTACATTGTTGTTGAGGAGGGTGTTTGGTCTCTCCCGAACGGTATGAGGCTTGAGGCTAAGAAGTACAGCACAAACACGGTCGGCGAGAACAATAACTGGGCCTACGACACAAGGAGTTACAGCCAGACGTACTCGGGTAATATAGTGGTCCTTCATCAAGTTATGACCTACAATGACCCCACGTGGATCACCACCTACGTCTCGAAGCTGAACAGTAGGATAGACCCGCCAAGCTCGGCCGATACGGGATTCAGGATAGCTCTAAACGGGGCTGAAGCTGTAAATTCACACGGAACCGAGACCATAGGATACATAGTAATCGAGGAGGGCTATGGAACCCTAAACGGCACCAAGTACGAGGTTAAGAGGACAGCGGACGCGATTCAAGGGTTTGATAACTCACCCCCATACTACACGGCCTTCAGCCAAACATTCACATCAACACCAGAGGTCGTCGTCTCATCCCAGGAGGAGATGGACGGTGGAAACGGCGGGTGGATAGTCGACCATACAGTAAACCAGACGCACTGCGGCCTCATGGTCGATGAGGATCAGGTTCAAGATGCGGAGCGTTCACATATATCCGAGACAGCTGGGTTCTGGGTCTTCGAGTCCGCTGGGAGCTACAGGGAGAGCTACATCAGGGCTATGGAGTGGGGTACAGTCGTCTGCACCAACGAGGATTACCAAACCGTGAACCTGGTAAACACTTACCAAAACCCCATAGTTGTCTGCTCACCACAATACAACTCAGGGGTTCCAACAGGTGTAATAGTCAAGAATGTGACATCGAGAAGCTTCCAGGTGAAGCTTGATAGGCCGTCTGGAACCTTCTCCGGCTCTAGGGTAGTCCACTACATAGTCTGCGAAGCCGGCTCCTTTACACTCCCTGATGGGAGGAGGGTTATAGCGGGCTCCATCTCCACGACGAAGTATGGTTACAGCGGCAGCAACTGGAACGATTACGTCACTGTGAACTTTGAACCAGCCTTCGAGAATCCACCCGTCGTCCTCCACACCAGGGTGAGCGAGGAGAGCTCAGACTGGTACGTAACCTTCACCCGCTCAACCAGTTCTAGGACTGAACCGCCAACAACCAACTCGATGGGTATAGCCTTCAACCGCGGGCAGCTTGGAACAGGAATGGTTAACGATACGCTTCACTACATAGCCATAGAGCCCGGATACGGAACCCTGAACGGCATCAAGTACGATGTTAAGAGGACGGCGGACGCTATCAGGGGGTTCGCAGACTCCCCACCCTACACAACGGCCTTCAGCCAAACATTCACATCGACACCAGAGGTCTGTGTCGTCGCCCAACTGGAGATGGACGGCCCAAACGGGGGCTGGGGCATACTGTACAGCATAACATCAACATCCTTCGGCATGGCCATAGATGAGACCCTAGAGACCGATAGGAGACACACAACCGAGACCTGCGGCGCCGTCGCCTTCGAGACGAGCGGAAGCTGGAGCACGGCGAACTACCAACTAAACCTGGAGGTCTCATGGAACAACGTAGACTACAACGAGGAGAATGAGGAGTTATGCATTTACGCTGGCGCCATGGGGGGTGAAGACTTGAGGGTTGACTACTGGAACGGCTCGGCGTGGATAAACGTATTCACAGACCTAACACCCAACAGCTGGAACAACGCCTCGATACAGCTCACAGGCACAACCCTAACATTGAGGTTCATAGGTGGAACAGAGAGCGGCGACGGCGCCCAGGACTCATGGGAGATAGACGCTCTATTACTCTACGTGTGGACCGATAAGTATACGGTTGAGGTTGAACTCTCAGGAACCAGCAACACATACAACTGGGAGAAGCTCGTCTGGACGGTAGACAGTT
>QMYL01000096.1 GCA_003662645.1 Candidatus Bathyarchaeota archaeon | reverse complement strand
GTATAAGACCTTGAGGCATGGTGCACCTCTAGGCGTCACCCCTGAGAGTGTACGTAGGGTTATGTGGGTTATAGAGATGTGCCTCGAACAGTGTGAGGCCTTCGCTTAGTTAGTCTTTGCCGGCAACCCTCACCTTACCCAGATGCTCAAACTCAGCCTCAACGGTAATCCATCCTTTATGGTTTATGTAAAACTATCTGCACGTTCCCTTCCTCTCAGCCCTGCCTTCTAAGGAGCTTCTCTATCACGAGCTCGGCTACCTTCCTCCCGCTCAGGAGCATACCGCCGAATATCGGCCCCATCCTGGGCGTCTGGTGGAGCGATGCAGCCGCCATCCCGGCTACATATAGCCCCTCACAGACTTCACCCGTCTTCTCCACGGTGAGCTCCTCAGCCTTTGAGGCCCACATCGACTTCTCCCCTTGGACGAATAGGTTAAGTTCTGGTATCTTCTCTGAGGCTACTGTTATAACCTCGGCTTGGTGTCCTGTGCAGTCTATGACGGCCTTGGCCTTGACCCCTATCGGGTCTACGTGTAGGCCTGACTCCACAACGGCCGTCCACTGTATCACAACCCCGACTATCTTTGGGGGAGGCGACCTGTAGATTAGGTCCTCAACAGTTACGCCGAGTATTATCTTCGCCCCGGCTTCTATGGCTGAGGATGCGAGTTTCGTTATCACCTCGACTGTGTCTGCGGTGTAGAGTCCATCCCCAACCTCCTCAAGTCTGCAGCCCATCTCCCTAGCTATCTCATCGGCTGGGGATTGTATCACAACCTTATGGAAGAGCATACCCCCACCGCCTATCCCTCCCCCCGGTGAGAGCCTCCTCTCCAGAACTAGGGTTCTGAGCCCAGCCTTAGCTAGGTATGTTGCGGCTGTTAGGCCCGACGGGCCGGCTCCCGCTATTATCACATCGGTCTCGGTTAGGTTGAGCCATTCCTCTAGAGCCTTCTTTATTATGGTTCTGGTTATCTCTGACTCGTCGACCTCCCTAATCTTGATCTTCCCCATCCTATCCCTCTCCTCCCCGGCTTTCCGCATCAACCAGCTTAACTACCTATTTTATCCTCCCATCTTTAAAGGGGTGACTTTCCATCTGAGAGGGATACACCATAAAGATAAGCTTTTCCATCCTCGGTTCGGGTTTATGAGCCAGCGATGGCAGGTCCAAAGGTCTCCTTCAGAAGCCTCATTATCATCTCTATCTGTCCGGTGTTTAGGCCTATCGCGAGGAGGGTTAAGCCTAATAGTAGTAGAAGCGAGGCGATAACCCTCTTCTCAGACTGATCCATCCCGCTTTCCCCTACCATAAACCCTTTAATGGAGGTCCCTTTTATAATGGTTACCCCCCTTAACCAATTAAGGGTTCACATCTAGAAGATCATCGATGCGAACTTCAGAAGAAGTAAGAATGTTCAACGAAATACTATTTTCGCTACATGCTGGCGTGCTCCAAAAAAGATATTTTATACTTTGGCATCACCTTTTCAGTAAGAGTTTACTGCGTGGAAGATGTATGTTTAATGTACGATCTGGCATAATTGAGGATCTTAAGGAATTAACCGAGTGTTATGTTGAGATATGGGAAAGCCTTCGCGAATGGCTTCCCGAATCTTTCGTTAACCCCGAAATTGACAGAATGCTTAAATCTGAAGGAAAAGAATGGCTTGAGCAGATGATAAGAAGTGAGCGTGGAATCGTCTTAGTTGCTAAAGAAGATAGTAAGATTATTGGCGTCGCCCTAGGGGGTGTGTCTGAGGGGGTGTGCCATCTCGGATTCTTAGGCGTGAAAAAGGAGTGGGAACAAAACTCCTTAATAGGTTTATAGATGAGGCGAAAAAGAGAAAAGCACATAAAATCTGGCTTTTCACATCTCCAAGCCTAATCCCCGCCAGAAGGCTTTACATAAAAAACGGCTTCATACCAGAAGGATTCCTAAGAAAGCACACACGCGGAATAGACATGATAATCTACAGTAAACTTCTTTAGAGAAACATCTGCTTTGGAATATGACCGTCTACGTCAGCGTGTAACGAAAATGGGCTTCGTCGCCTGTTGATGGGTGTTTACGCTTTGCTGTTCGGTCTTTAATCTTTTCCTCTTTGCATCTATGGATTACCCTTCCCGTCTTTAGACTTCTTTCATCCCATTCGCTTTCTAGACATTATCTCCAAGCGTCCCTGTTGGCGTCGTCGAAGTTACAGGTTGAACTTGAGGTGACGGCTAGGAAGCTTGGGGCGGACTTATTCGGGGTTACCGACCTATCGGTCGCCCAAGACTTCATCTGCAGGCAGGGTGGGATTACCTGAGAGCCTTCCCGAGGGGTATATCGATAGGTATGAGGCTATCGGACGCCGTTGTAGATGAACCGTATAGGCATGACGACCCAGCTGTGATCTTCACTTATAGGCCTACCAGATACCGGCATCCCAGACCATAGAACAAGATAAACTCGGAGAAGGATTATGCGGGCTGTGCGTATACATATACCCCTACGGTAGACAGGGGTAACGAGAACGAAGTAAGGTTGATAAGGGATAAAATGCACACAATTAAAAAGGGGGCTGTCGGCTAGCTTGGTCTAGGCTCCGAGACTCGGGCTCTCGGGACCCCGGTTCAAATCCGGGCAGCCCCACCAACACCCTTAAGTTCTATCCCTGAACGATACTTCCGCCGTTACCGAATACTAATTAACCCATCGAGGAAGATGGCATCGTCCCGCCTCCACGAGAACTCGACACTTTTTGGCCGCCAAAAGAAAATTTTATTGGCGCCCAAATCAGAGGGGTTCCTCCGACGCCCTACTCATCCGTCTTGGTCTACTGTTATATGTGGGTTTCTGACTTAGTATGGTTTGGTTTGTGGGTGGTAGCGTTGGGTGGTTCGGATTTCATCTACTACGACCTTGATAGGGGTGTGAGGAGCCGTGATATCGGCCTACTCTTTGATGATTGGATGGGTGGGGATGAGAGGGTGGCGGTCCTCAGTCCCCACGATGACGACGCCCTCCTCGGAGTTGGCTACCTAATCTCAGCCCTTATCCAGGAGGGATGCGAGACCTACGTGATCATATACTGCGATGGGAGGGGTGGATACAGCACGCTCGAGGAGAAGGATACGATCGTATCCAAGAGGAGGGTTGAATCCAGAAACGCCTACAGGAGGCTCGGGATAGAGGAGGAGAACATAATACGATTTGAATACCCAGACTTCAGCCTGAGATCATACATAGGATGGCTATTGCCGAACAACATGGAGGGAACCATGCCGAAGACCCTCAAGACGCTCAGGAAGATAAAACCGACGAGGATGATAATCCCAAACGAGTATAGGGAGCACATAGACCATGAAGCCCTCTCCATAATAGGCTCCTACGATGGACCGCAGGTTGGGGACGCCGTACTCGTCGAGTGGGGCAAACCGCACAGGGTAAGGAGCTACCTAAAATACAGCGTATGGGGAGACTTCTCACCGGAAGACGCGCTCGTTAAAGGGAGAAAAACAGCCCTAAGAGGAAACGTGGCCGTAAAAGCCAAACCAGAGGTTGAGGGGAGGATAATCCGATCCCTCAAGGAGTTCAAGTCCCAGGAGAGGATAATAGACCAACTAGTAGAGATAAGATCCGAACGGTTCACGGGCGACGGGTACATAGAGGTCTACCTAAAGTTCAATCCAAGACCGAGGATAGACTACACAGAGTACAAGAGGAGGATCTCAGAGATAGACAGGAAAAGCAGCTAAACCATAATCAAGAACTAAAGGGAAGGCGGAACAGTTTGTTAAGGGCCTTCGAGGAGGATGGAGACTTGGATAGATCCTGGAGTTACGAGACACCGGTCGGGCTGAAAAGGCTTACACCGGAGGCTGGAGAGATGCTGGGGGAGTTCTTCAATCTATCCCGTTAAGCCTCTCAACCCCACCCTCAATGGCCCACCTGGAGATCAACCTCCAATAGGAGCTGTACCTCCTATCCATCAAGAAGAAGTTGCACCAGTCATCCCTATGGCGTATCCCCCTACCCATCGCCTGGTTAGCGGCCCTGAAGGCATCCATGATATACCACCTCTCACCTAGACGGGGCTCCTTACCATTGAAGTACTGGATCTGAGCCCTGACGAGGGGGTCGTGGTAGTCCGCGTATGGAAGCCCCACTAGGAATATTCCCCTAGCCTCCTCATAGGGGAAGTTTGAACCCTCAGCGTTCCTCCCCCTAAACACGGCGAGAAGGACGGCTCCATCACCACTCTTGGCCGATGCCTTATACTCGTCAACTATCCTAGCATTCTCGTAGGCCCTCTCCCCCTCGATGAACACCCTTTTACCGCCGAGGAGGAGCCTCCCACCCCTCCTCTTCACGAAGCCGTTCTGGATCCAGTTCCTCAAGGCCTCCATCATCAAACCCCTCTGGGGGAAGAATATCAATACACCGTTCGGAACGCGCTGGATGAGCTTCAGTATCCTCTCACCATACCTCCTGAGCATCTCGCTCCCCCTCTCCTTGAACCTCGTTGTGACGGTCATATCTATGAATGTGCGGACGTTCTCAGGTCTAGCTATAGCTGAGTAGGTCCTAACCTCCGCGCCCGATAGGCCTATTATCTCTGTGAACAGGTTTAGGGGTGACAGCGTCCCTGACATCATCAAGACCGCGTAGGCCTCATCAACGACAGGCTTAACCGCCAAGCTTGGGTCTAGGCACCTATACTCTATTATGTTCATGCCTGATGGTGACCTACGGTATATCGCCGCGTAGCTCTCCCCACCCCCAGACCCAACCAAGGAGAGGAACCTCAAGAGTCCGTTGAGGTGGCAGATGGGGGTTAAACCTCTACCTATCTTGTAGGCTCTAACCTCATCGACCAGGGGCTCCATAGACTCAACGAAGTCCGGGAGGCCAGCGTCCAAAACCCTTTCAAGGTCTTCGCGAAGCTCGTTCCCGAACTTGACGGTAGGCTCCTCCGAAACCGTCGCATCCAGGTACTCCCTCAAGTCATCTATAAAGTG
>QMYL01000095.1 GCA_003662645.1 Candidatus Bathyarchaeota archaeon | reverse complement strand
GTTAAAATGACTCCTCCAGAGGAGTTTATCACGCGGTATCCCCACATGCTTTCAGGTGGGCAGAGGCAGAGGGTTGGCATAGCCAGAGCGCTTATACTTAACCCAAAGCTCGTGGTCGCAGATGAGCCGGTATCTATGCTTGACGTCTCGATTAGAGCTGAAATACTCGAGCTCATGCTGGAGCTAAAGAGGAAGTACGGCTTAACCTACATCTACATAACCCATGACCTCGCGGTTGCGAAATACATCTGCGACAGGATAGCGATCATGTATCTCGGTAAGATCGTGGAGCTCGGTGATGTAAAATCTGTTATAGAGGAACCGCTACACCCATACACTAGGGCGTTGATCGCTGCGATACCGGAGCCTGACCCATCGAAGAGGAGGATGGAGAAGGTTGTCCCGATAAAAGGAGAGGTTCCAAGCGCCATCGATATACCAAGCGGCTGTAGGTTTCATCCACGTTGTGTTATTCTAGACGAGAAGCCTGAAATGAGAGATAAATGTGTGCGCATGGAGCCTCCCTTAATAGAGGTTAAGCCCAACCACTACGTTGCATGCTGGTTATATGAATCCTGATATGTGGAATGGTCATGTTCCCTCCTGATTGAACTTAGAGAGCGGAGTAGACCCTTGATGGTTAATATTATAGCCATGAACATGAGGATGGCTGATGGTATAGACAGCCACATGAATGGTTTTATCACGCCCATAACCCTATAATTGTATCGGAGGATACATGGCTCACCGGTGATGCTTACGGCATTACCAACCACCGTCTCAACACCCTTGAGTTCCAACGTCAAATTCCCATCTCCGGAGACCTCAAGAACCCCAGATTCAGCTTGATAAGAATAGTTAAGCCTAACCCCATCTGTTGCATATAATTCTATTACGCCTCTTGGGGGGTTTTCTGCAGACCACATTCTCGCCGTATACCAGCCCTCAGGAGGCTCCATCCTGAAAGTAACTCCACCCCCACCAACCTGTACATCAATCCACCCTGAGGATATCTGATCATGATAGCTTATTGTTGAGACGGACGCCATCAATATGCTGCCAGCTGTTAATATGAGGGCGATAAGTAATACCCTCCTAACCCTAACAATCGGGATCTTTGAAACCTTTAATGGAGCGTCCCCCATCAGATCACGATTCCTCACTCAAGATAGGAATTAATCAACCCTATATCGAATTCATCAACCTCTAGGACGTTCCTTATAAAATTAAAGATCTTAACCCTAACATCTAGGGGTAAGGTTGGATACCATACTGGAGAAGCTATCACAAGCCCCCTCCAAGCATAGAATGGCTGTATCACCCTCAAGATCTCCTCATCCCCGGTCGTATTTAGATAGCGCTCCCAGAATAGATTGAAGAGAACCTTGAACGGTCCCTTTAGCTCACCATACGTTTGGAGGGAATAGAAGAGATAGTTTATCGTCATGGCGGCCACGTCATCCGCTGGTTCACCCCACTCACCCCTACTCCTATCTAGAACCGTGAAGTCTATTCCTTCACGGAATAGGATGTTCCATGGATGGAAGTCCCCGTGGACCTGCGAGCATCGATGGGCCATCTTCTTCAGCCTCCATCTCCAATCTATACATCTCTTCTCAACATTCTTCAGAAATCTTTCATCAACATACTCCAGTCCAGATGGGTAGCTATCCGTGAGCCCCATTATACACTCGCCGTGGCCGATCAGCTCTCTCACACGCCTCACATACAGTTTTTCTCCATCAGCCTTCCTCTTCGAGTGGATCTCTGCTATATACTCTGAAAGAACCCTACATCTGTCTAGATCGATGGTTTTTAAGATCTTTCCCCTCTTTATCCTCTCTAAGTCTAAATAATATGGTTTTCCCTCAGCCAGCTCGGTTAGAATAAAGAACTCCACACAGTCCCCTAACGATTTTAGGCCGCCATCCCTAGTGAAGGCTCCAACATCCACAGCCTTAACGTGTTTCGGAAGCTTATTGAAGGATGAGTACTGCCAGAGTATGATCTGGGCTCTATCTGAGTAGTGTTCATGGCCGAACTCTCCGGGGCGCACGGTCTCCAAGACGACGCTCCTCCTCTCCCCGTTGATCTTGAACTCGATTAGGTAGGGGATTCCGTATCCGAACCCCTTTATCTCCCCCCTCGCCTCCCTCTTCTCCTCCTCTTCACCAAGCCTTCTAAAGCTGGCTATCTCAACCCTTACCCCATACACCTCGGAGAGGTAATCCTCCAGCACATCATAGCTTAGAGTCGGTCTGCTCATCTCGGTAACCCCTTCCTCACATAAAGATCATGTAAGATAAACCCTTATAGCTATTGTAGTCCCATCTATAATTGGCATCTTTCAAGATCGAGGTTGGTGATGGGTTTTGGAGTTGATGATTTATGGCGGGACGATCGTGACTATGGGTCCTATGGGCGTAATCAGAGATGGGGCCCTCGTCGTTGAGGGGAAGAGGATAGTCGATATCGGGAAGACATCGGATCTGAAGGGTAGGTATCCACGTTACGAGAGGATCAACGCTGAGGGCAAGGTTGTGATCCCGGGTTTGATAAACACCCACCACCACGCTGCGATGAGCCTCCTGAGGGGGTACGCAGACGACTACCCACTGAAGGAGTGGCTTGAGGATTGGATATGGCCTCTTGAGAGCCACATGAGGGGTGAGGATATCTACCTGGGGGCTCTCCTAACGGCTGTTGAGTCCCTCATGGGCGGTACAACCACCATAAACACGATGTACCATTACATGGAGGATGGAAACGAGGCAAGGGCCTTCATGGAGGCCGGGATCAGGGGTGTTATAGGCCATGTCTGCTTCTCATGGCGTAAGGAGGATGACAGGAGGGCCCTCGAGGAGCTCGCGAGGAAATGGCATGGGAGGATGGGCGGCCTAATTCGCGTATCCGTGGACCCACATGCCCCCTACACGGTGGACCCCGACTACATGAGGGAACTCTGGGAGGTGAAGAACCAGCTGAATGAGAGGTACGGTTCATCGGGTGAACCCATCATGTGGCATATACACCTGGCCGAGACGGTTGATGAACCTAAGAAGGTTGAGGAGGCCTTTAATGTCTCCCTTAAGGGCGGCGTTGTGGAGTACCTAGACTCGCTGGGCGTCCTCGGTGAGGATGTGATAGCGGCCCACTGCGTCTCTTTGACTGAGAGGGATATAGCAATTCTGAGCAGGAGGGGGGTTAAAGTTTCCCACAATCCGGTATCCAACCTAAAGTTGGCCTCAGGGGTTAGCCCTGTCCCGAGGCTGATAGACTCCGGTGTGACCGTTTCACTCGGAACAGATGGACCCTCATCTAACAACGTCTCGGATATGTTCGAGGTTGTGAAGCTCACCGCCCTCCTGCATAAGGGCGTCAATAGGGATCCAACGATACTCCCAGCTGAGAGGGTTCTCAGAATGGCCACGATAGATGGGGCTAGATGTCTGTTGTGGAATAAGGAGATCGGGTCACTGGAGGTCGGTAAGAGAGCCGACCTAGCCGTAATCGACTTCAAGAGGCCTCACCTATGCCCCTTATATAATGAGATGAGCCACCTTGTTTATGCTGTTAGGGCTTCAGATGTCGAGACGGTCATTGTTGACGGCAGGATAATTGTCGAGGACCGTGAGGTTAAGACTGTTGATCTGCCAGCTCTCCTAGATAGGGTTGAGAGGGCTAGGGTTGAACTTTTGAGCAGACTCAAGGAGGCAGGTAGGTGACCGTGCAGGGCGGTGGGATTAATTATTTAAGTTGCGAGTGATTTTATAGAATAGGTTCTCATCGCGTTTGATGGTGGATTAGGGCATGGGCGTGCTTGGGAAGGATAAACTGCTGGAGTTGATAGAGAGGTATAAGTGCATATACCCGTTCGACCTAAACCTGCTCGACGGCGACAGCTACGTCTTGACCGTTAGGAACGAGACGACCCTACAATACCTCGAGCATAAGAACTTAATCTCAAACGAGATAGTCTTCACGCCCCCAAATTACGTGGCCCACCTAACGGCTAAGAGCAAGTACGGCAGGATGGGACTCTCATTCCTAAACGCAGCTAAGGTTCACAGCGGTTTCGTCGGCAGGTTGGCCCTAGAGCTTGTCAATCTGAGCAACGATAGGGCCCCAATCACGATAAGGCGTGGCGACCCACTGATGCATATAGAGTTCATTACACGTATAGGTAAGCCCTCACCATACACGGGTGAGTACCAATTCCAGTACATGAGCGATGAGGAGATCAGGATGTACATCCCCATACTTAGGGAGGTCTTCGACAACTACGACGAGCTCGCCAAGATATGGTTCAAGAATAGACCTTTAAGGGTTTAGAGCTAGAAAACTGGAGAATTAAGCTATAAAATCCGCTTGTCTCCGGATTCCACCTTATAATTAGCCTCTACGAAAGATCATCGACGTTTGGACCTAGACTTGATTGGTTTCGGTAATTTTTATTTAGAACTTAACCCTAGAGGGTGTTAGGAGGTTGATGGTTTGCCGAGAAGCTTGAAGGGTAGGGATATCATATCGATAAACGACCTCTCTAAAGAGGAGATCTACACGATCCTCGATGTGGCTAAGGAGTTCAAGCTGGCTGGGAAGGTTGGTAGGCGTGAGAGGCTTCTCGAGGGGAAGAACCTAGCCCTAATCTTCGTTTACGAGTCCACTAGGACGAGGATAGGTTTTGAAGCCGCTATGCACCAGCTTGGGGGCGACTGCTTCTACCTACCGGTTAAGACTTTGATGGCTGCTAGGGGTGAACCTTGGAAGGATACAGCTAGGGTTCTCGATAAGCTGGTTGACGGGGTGGCTGTCAGGTTATTCGAGCATGAGACGGCTTGCGAGCTGGCTGAGTACGCTGAGATACCGGTGTTGAACGCCTCAACACCGAAGGATCACCCGATCCAGACCTTGGGTGAACTCCTCACGATCTTGGAGAAGAAGGGTAGGCTTGAAGGTTTGAAGCTCGTCTACAACGGCATGACGAGGGCTCTATGCCACTCCCTACTCCTAGCC
>QMYL01000094.1 GCA_003662645.1 Candidatus Bathyarchaeota archaeon | reverse complement strand
GGTGGACAGGGAAATCAAGCTGTCCAAGCCCATGCCTAAGCTGGGGGTCTTGGTCGCCACATCACCCATAGATGCAGCGCTTCATGACGCATTTGGCCGTGTTAATGGTATATGCTCCTTCGATGGATATGGGCCCGAGTACATGGAGCACGACCTCAGCTTCTACTTGGGAGAGGAGTTTAGGGGGAAATACATCTCAGACTACCTCCGCCCCAGCTATGCGAAGGAGCTTCCAATCTTCCACCTTGTTGGAGCTTTGGATAAGTTAACTAGAGACGAGGTTGACGCCAGTGACCCAAGAGACGGGTTACCTGTAAGCCTAGAGGACTGGATAAGGCGTGATGGGATATTCTGCTTAAAGGTCAAGTTGAGCGGTAAGGATATCGACTGGGATGTCAAGAGGACCAAGGCCGTGGCAGAGATAGCTCACCAAACCCTAAGGGAGCTCGGCAGGGAGAGTTTTTACCTCTCAGTCGACTCAAACGAGATGAACCCGAACCCAGACGCAACGCTTGAATACCTAAGGAAGCTTAAGAGGGAGTCACCACTCGCCTTCAATAGCCTACTATACCTAGAACAGCCAACCGAGCGTGATCTCAAACGCCACATGTTCTCAATGAGGGAAGTCGCCAAGGTAAAACCAGTCCTAGCGGATGAGAGCATAACCGACATGGAAAGCTTTGAACTGGCTTTGAAACTCGGCTGGTCTGGAGTTGCGGTTAAGACATGTAAATGGCATTCGTCCAGTCTGATATACATAGCTAAGATGGAACACCATGGGATACCATACTCAATACAGGACCTGACATGCCCAGGTCTAGCCTTCGTTCACTCAGCGAGCTTCGCGGCGAGAACCAAACCCATCATGGGTTTGGAGTATAATGCTAGGCAGTATCTGCCCTTCGCCTTCATGGATGTCCAGAGGAGGCATAGGAGCCTATTCGAGGTTAGGAATGGTAAGATAAGGACGGACTCTCTGGAGCCTGTTGGCCTCGGCTTCTCAATAGAGGGGTTAAAGATCTAAAATTGGTGGACACTCGTTCACGTGATGGAGTTCCTGTATATCTGGTCTACCAGCTCCATCGTCTTCACGGCGTCACTGAAGCACGTCTCCGGTTCCTCATCCTTTAGGATGCACTCTATGAAGTGCCTATTCTCATCGTAGAAGCCGTAATACTTGTAGAACTCCTTGCTCCCCCCAGCCGCCTCGAAGGTCGATACAACCCTGGGCTCAGGTTTGTTATCCATGTATATTATGGCTTTATCATCTGGGTTCACGAAGGCTGATGCATTCTTGCTATGCATCTCGAAGGTATGTATCCTCGAACCTGCAGCCCAGTTACTCATCAGGAAACCCACGACTCCACCGTCGAACTCCACGAGGGCATTGAAGCTGTTCGGGTATTCTGTGAAGAGGCTCCTAACCGAACTACAGACCCTCCTAACCTCACCGCCACCCATCCAACGTAATGTATCAACGGCGTGTATGACGTCCGATGTCAGTACATCGACGGCCCCCCTATAGTATGGAGGCTCCTCCGGATATAGGTTCTTATAGAAGGCTGAGACGCACTGGTTTATCCTACCCTTCTCCTCAACCATGGCCTTAACTAACCTCATGAGGGGTATGAACCTCCTGTTGAAGCCGACCATCGTTCTGCAACCGTACCTCTCAGCGAACCATGCCAAGCTCCTCGTCTGGTTCGTTGTTATACCCGGAGGCTTCTCTATGAAGACGTTAAATCCATCCCTTAAGCAGTCCACGACTATATCGTATAGGTGGTGTGGCGGCATTATGACGTATACTGCGTCGAGCTCTTCCTTCTCGAGCATCTCCCTATAATCTACATATCGACTCTTGACTCCGTACTTCTCCGCCGTCTTATGGAGGCGTTCCCTATTCATGTCGCAGATAGCCGCTATCTCAGCCTCCTCTATAGAGGCCAAGGATGGATAGTGAACCCTATTCGCATGTGAACCAGCACCGATCATCCCTATCCTCAATCTGCGCATGGTTGCCATCCCCCTTCTATATTGATTACACTCTTAAGGTGTAAGAGTGATAAAAGGATTTGGTAATAATCCTTTAAGTGTTAATCCATTCTAGGATTTCATCTTCGCCAGCTCTTTCAGCCTTAACCCTCAAGTTTTCATCAGCGCCCAGAATCTTATAGATCTTGACTGCGAAGTCCACATCGAAGCCTTCACCATAGTTATGAATAAAGAGCCTAGAGGGAGCCGTTAAAGCTATCGATGTTTTCAACCCTCCAGCCCGCAATATCAACGGTGTGTAGAGTCTACTCAGCCACTCATCCTCCTCCTGGTTGAATTTTGCTAGATCCACGATTGTGGTCTTGATTCCTCTGGCAAGCCCCCTCGCAAGGAGGCACCAGAGGCCGGCCTCTCCTCGTCCTATGAGGCTTATCCGACCAAACTTGGATGCGCTGTTTAGGTATGTTGCGGCTGTGAGTATATCTTGAACCCTCTCGGCTAGGATGGTCTTGTTATAAGTTGTGTAAAACTTCACGCTCTCCTCCCTTTTCAAGATGTCTTCAACCTTTAGATACTCTCCTGTTCCGAAGCAGTCTATGGAGAGAACTCTATGGCCGAGTTCAAGAAGCTTCTTAACGAGTGGGTTCAGCTTATTTTCACCCTTTAGGATTGCCTCTTTACCCTTCTCATCGATTATGAGCGTCCCAGCCTTCAGTTGTTCATCCTTAGGTTCAACCTCAAATGCTGGAACTCTGTCGCCCACACCTTTACGCCCTATGAAGATTCTCCTAATCTTCACTTTTTCAGTATCCATTTCCTCAATAACTGATGACTCAACCTCGCTCAACCCTGGTTGTGATGAGAGGAGTGAGTGTCTATATATCTCCCCGATGATATCTCGGTACCGTTCTAGCGTCTCCACATCCCTCGGCTCCAAGTCATTAAGGATCTCCTTAGATTTTGAGATCAAGTATTCCCGTAGGGTTTTAGAACTCATCCCTGTCTCCGGTAGGGGAGTTCCATAAAATACGAGTAAGTTCCTGGGATTCTCCATCTTAAACGGCCTCTCATGGAATAACCGTTCATCCTCCTCTCCCAGCAGCCACCTCCCAAACCACCTGTAGACAGCCTCCCTACTCGCCCTGTTGTAGTTGTGCCCGGCGTCTATGTGGACGTATCTAACCCTATCCTCAGCGTCGAATAGTTTGTAAATCTCCCTTATCGCCGGGTACTCACATACCGGCGTATCTCTAGTCCAGTCCCCGGTGGCCGAGACCAGAAGTAGGGGTCTCGGGGCTGCCAAGGCCGCTATCTCAACGTTGGACGTCTCAACTCTCAGGTTCGGCGGGTTCTCGCAGAGGCATCCACCCTGGAAGTGGGCTGATACCATACATACGGGGGCTGATACGGATACCCTGTCATCTACAGCTGTGAGCAGGAAGGTCTGTGTTCCCCCACCAGAAGCCCCAGTACACCCGATCCTATTTGGGTCTACGATGTCGAGGCTTTGGAGGAAGTCTATGGAGCGTATGCTATTCCACAATTGTAGTCCTGCTAAGCTGACGCCCCAGAGAGCCGACCCCCCATCCTGAGCGAAGTTATGATCCACCTGGAAGCTGTCGTTATAGCCAACCATATCATAAGAGAAGACAACGTAGCCCTGCATCGCGAGGTTTATACAACGCCCAACCACCGAGCTGACCTCTGAATCCTCCAATCTACCGTATCTCCAGTGTCCATGAGGGCATAGAACCCCGGGAAATGGGGGTTCACCCTCGAGGGGTGTGTAGAGGTTTCCGGTGACGAAGAAGCCTGGATAGCTCTCGAAGTAAACCTTCTCTATAGCGTAACCTTCCCTCTCAACCCTACCGAAGATCCTCGGGTTTAATGGTTTCTTCTCCGGTAGCGGCCATAACCCACAACATATTAGTATATGCCTACGTAGGTATTCGGCTCTCCTCAACCACTCCTCTCTGGTCTTGTATCTAGGCATCTCATAGTGCTTGTTGTTGTCACGTATCTCCCATATCCTGCTATCTTCTGGGGCTTCACCCTGTCTAGGCAAGGGATATTCAACCCCCTCAACGGATTTGTCTTTTATCCATTACCTTACGAACTTCCCTAATGATGCCGTCCGCATCTATACCCTGCTCGGCCATGAGCTCCTCCGGCATCCCCGAGTGGGGCATTTTCCTAACAGCCAAGATCCTCGGTTTTAAGCCTAGGGAGGCTACGGCTTCTCCGAGTCCACCTTGGGCGTAATGGTCCTCGACGGTTATTATATGCCGGGTCTCCAAGTATGCTCTCCTCAGCGTCTCCTCATCAAGCGGCTTTATCGAGTAGCAGTCTATAACCCTGATTTTCACTCCTTCCTCCCTCAATATCTGATAGGCCTTTAACGCTTCGTGGACGGTTATACCCGCAGCTACCACGGTGGCTACATCATCATCGCTACTTTTAAGGACCTTTGAACCCCCGATATGGAACTCCTCGTCGTTATCGTATATCACAGGGGTCTTTGGCCGTGTCGTCCTGATGTATGAAATCCCCCTGTAATTTGCTGTTAGACATGTCAGCTTCTCACTGCTAACGGCGTCGCACGGATATAAGACTATACTGTTGAATATGGAGCGGAACATTGCTATATCCTCAAGCCCCATCTGGGACGGCCCATCCTGACCTATTGATGTGCCACCGTGGGAGCCGGCTACCTTCAAGTTAGCCCTTGAGTAGGAAGCCATCCTTATCTGATCGAACGCTCTGGTTAGGAAGCAGGCGAAGGTTGCGAGGAAAACGTCGAAGCCCTGAGTCTGCAAACCCACGGCCATACCGACCATGTTCTGTTCAGCTATGTAACACTCGAGGCTCCTCTCAGGGAACCTCTCAAAGAAGAACTCCGTGAACGTCGAGTTCTTAACGTCGCCATCCAGGACGATCATCCTATCGTTGACCTCTCCAAGCTTAACGAGGGCCTTCCCGTAGGCCACCCTGGTAGCGACCATATCCCCAAGCTTATAGTCGGTCTCTATGGCAAACTTTGATC
>QMYL01000093.1 GCA_003662645.1 Candidatus Bathyarchaeota archaeon | reverse complement strand
TTTATATGTTTTGTTGATGAAAATTAAAGATCTCCGAAATCTTTATAAGGAAATTTTTATCTCCTATATCAAACGCTTTAAGGAAGGGGGCGATGACCTTAAACGTGAAATGTCCAGAGTGCGATGGGGAGATCGAGATACCTAGCGACGTCATCTCGGGTGAGATAGTGAGTTGCCCAGACTGTGGGATGGATTACGAAGTCGTACTGACGGAGGACGGGGGAATCGAACTTAAGCCGGCTGAGATAGAAGGTGAAGACTGGGGCGAGTAAGTCCAGATGAAGGAGATAAGCTTAGTATACGACAGGATCAGGTGGGAGGAGAAGGCTCTAATAAAGGCGGCGAGAAACGAAAACGTAGACTTGAAGCTGGTAGACTCAAAGGGTGTATACATAGACACCTTGAAGGAGCCTAGCAAGCTCAAGGTCGACTTCGGAGAGGTCGTCATACAGAGGTGTATAAGCTACTTCAGGGGGCTACACATAACCGCAACCCTCGAGAGTAAGGGATTATACGTGATAAACCCCTTCGATGTCTCCTTGGTCTGCGGTAACAAGCTCTTCACAACTCTCGCCCTAGTCAAGGCCGGTGTCCCCGTCCCCAAAACTCTCATAGCTTTCACGGATGAGGGAGCCTTCAAGGCCTTGAAGGAGCTAGGCTACCCCGCAGTGATGAAGCCTGTTGTCGGAAGCTGGGGTAGGCTCGTGGCGCTCGTGAAGGATGACGACTCGGCTAGAGCCCTCATAGAGTCTAGGAAGGAAACCAGGAACGCTCTACTCCAGATATACTACTTCCAGGAGTACGTCGAGAGGCCTCCCCGGGATATAAGGATACTCACGATCGGTGATGAGGTCGTTGCGGCGTCGTATAGGTACTCACCCTCAGGGGATTGGAGGACGAACGTGGCTAGGGGAGGCGTCAGTAAGCCATGCCCCCTGACTGAAGAGGTGAGGGAGACAGCCCTCAAGGCTTCGGAGGCCGTCGGTGGGGGGGTTCTGGCGGTCGACTGTATGGAGAGCCCATATGGACTCTTGGTCCACGAGGTTAACAGCACCGTCGAGTTTAGGGGTTTATACTCGGCTACCGGCGTGGACATAGCGAGGAGGATAATAAGTTACGCCGTTGAGGTTGCTAGGAGATGAGGATTGGGATATTCGGCGCCTCTGGGTACGTCGGGGGCGAGCTTATAAGGCTTCTACTACAACACCCAAAGGTTGAGGTGACGACCGTAACATCGAACACGTACGCCGGTGAGTACGTTTATAGGGTTCACCCAAACCTTAGGGGTGAGACGAACCTGAGATTCGTGAGGTCTAATCCATCAACGATAACGGATGAATGCGACCTCCTATTCATAGCGACGCCCCATGGAGTCTCATCAACCTTTATGCCCGAACTAATCGAGACCGGGATAAGGATAATAGACGCAAGCGCAGACTTCAGACTGAAAAACCCAAAGGACTACCCGGTGTGGTATAACTGGGAGCACAGATGCCCAGAGCTGCTCGAGAAGGCCGTATACGGTCTTCCAGAGCTCCATAGGGATGAGATTAGGAATGCGCAACTCGTGGCCTGTCCAGGCTGTATGGCTGCTGGGGCGATACTGGCGCTTGCACCAGTTGTGAAGGATGGGAGGATAGAGACGGATAGAATAATTGTGGACTCGAAGGTTGGGTCGTCTGGTGCCGGAGCTAAACCCACAAGGTCATCGCACCACTCCGAACACTACAGCACGGTTAGACCCTACAAACCGGTCGGCCACCGCCACACAGCCGAGATCGAGCAGGAGTTGAGGCTCCTCTCGGGGCGTGACGTTGTGGTCTCCATGTCCGCTCACGCAGTCAATATGGTTCGTGGGATACTTACGACCTGCCACGTCTTCATTAAGGGGGAGATCACCCCTCTTGAGGTTTGGAGGATGTATAGGGGCTTCTACAGGGGCGAGCCCTTCATAAGGTTTGTTAGGGATCGGAAGGGGATATATAGGTATCCAGACCCGAAGGTTGTTGTCGGGACGAACTACTGCGATATAGGGTTCGAGGTTGATGGACACGCCCATAGGCTCGTCCTGATCTCGGCCATAGACAACCTCATGAAGGGGGCAGCCGGGACAGCGGTTCAGAATATGAATATAATGCTTGGATACGACGAGAGGGAAGGTTTGAGGGTTATGGGGCTACACCCGGTGTGAGCTTATGCTGGTCGTTAAGATAGGTGGCGACATAATACAAAGCCGGATGGAGGAGAGCCTACTATCCGATATAAGGAGGATACATGAGAGCGGGGGTTTAATCCTAGTACACGGCGGCGGGGATGAGGTTACGAGGATAGCCGAGATGCTGGGTAAGGAGCAGAGATTCATCCAGTCGCCGAGCGGGATAAGAAGCCGATACACAGACCTCGAGACGGTGCAGATATACACGATGGTCATGGCTGGCAGAGTCAATAAAGCGGTCGTCCGGTGGCTCCAGAGCGGCGGGGTTCCGGCCGTCGGGTTATCCGGCATAGATGGAGCTCTCATAAGGGCTAGGCGTAAGAAGAGGCTCCTCATAATCGATGAGAGAGGTAGAAAGAGGATAATAGAGGGCGGATACACCGGCAAGATCACCGAGGTGGAGAGGGGTCTCCTAGACTTACTGGTTGAGAATGGATACCTACCAGTCGTGGCCCCTATAGCGATTGGAGAGGAGTATGAACCCCTGAACGTTGACAGCGACAGGGCCGCCGCCCATATAGCTGGCGCCGTAGGCGCTGATAGGGTTATATTCCTAACTGATGTCCAAGGGGTCACCCTGAATGGGAAGTTGCTGGAGAGGATGACGCTGAAGGAGGCTGAGGAGATACTCCCGAGGATGGGTGCCGGGATGGATAAGAAGGTTCTAGCCTCAATAGAGGCTCTGAAGGCCGGAGTCAAGGAGGCCGTAATATGCTCAGGCTTCTTGGATGAGCCCATAACGAGGGCGATAGAGCATAAGGGTGGAACAGTGATCACACTTGAGTGAGGAACTTAAGCGCATAATCAATGTTGAGGACTCCGTTCTGGCCAGGGTGTACCAGAGGTTTCCAGTATGCATAACCAGGGGTAGAGGCGCCATACTCTACGACATATATGGAAGGGAATACATAGACTGCATGGGCGGGTACGGCGTCAGCATAGTTGGACACTGCCACCCAAGGGTTGTCAAGGCCATAAAGGAGCAGTCTGAGAGGCTCATAACATGCCACAGCTCCCTATACAACGAGAAGAGGGCGGAACTCCTTGAGAAGCTGATCAAGATAGCCCCTAAAGGCTTGGATAGGGTCTTCCTCTCGAACAGCGGGGCGGAGGCGGTCGAGTGCGCACTTAAGGTCGCCGTCAAATACACGGGGAGGGACGAGGTCGTATCGATGGTGAGGGGATACCACGGCAAGACGATAGGAGCCCTCTCGGCAACCTGGAACCCGAAGTATAGGAGACCCTTCAAGAGCCTCCTAATCCCAACCTTCAAGTTCATACCCTACGGGAGGATTGAGAAGGCTGAGGCCGCCATATCAGACCGGACTGCGGCGGTTATAGTTGAGCCAATACAGGGCGAGGGAGGGGTCCACATCCCGCCGAAGGGCTTCTTGGAGGAGTTGAGGAAGCTATGCGACGAACATGGGGCCGTACTCATAATGGATGAGGTCCAGACGGGCCTTGGGAGGACGGGTAGGATGTGGGCCTCAGAACATTGGGGGGTAAGCCCGGATATAATGTGCATCGCTAAAGCCATAGCTGGAGGGATCCCCATGGGTGTAACCATAGCTAGGGGTGAGATAATGGAGTCCTTGAAGCTTGGGGAGCATACAACCACCTTTGGGGGTAACCCCCTGGCATGCGCAGCCGCCTCGGCAACGATAGATGTGATAGTTGAGGAGGGCCTTGTGGAGAGGGCCAGGGTTCTAGGGGACTTCTTTAAGGATAAACTGCTCAAGATTGGGGAGAGATTTGGGGTTGTCAGGGATGTTAGGGGGTTGGGCCTGATGATAGGGCTTGAGTCTAGGTTCGACATCTACAACATCCTAATGGGAGCCCTGGAGAGGGGCGTGATCCTCCTATACTCTGGCAAGAATGTGATACGCTTCCTACCGCCCCTGGTTATAGAGAGGGAGCACCTTGAGAGGGTTGCCGAGATCCTGGAGGTCCTCCTCAAGGAGGAGGAGTCTAGGATCGCTAGACCTTAGAGGGTTATAGAAGACGGTGTGTGGATGGCTTGGATGACGCCGTAAGCCTGCTCGTCGACATGCTTGAGATATACAGCCCCAGCGGTAGGGAGGGGGAGCTGGCCTCATACCTAAAGGATTCGATGGAGGAGCTCGGCTACTCGAGGGTTAGACTCGATAGGGCTGGTAACGTCTACGGCGAGATTGGCGGGGGAGAGCCAACAGTTCTGCTCTGCGGGCATATGGATACCATCAGGGGCTGGATACCGGTTAGACTTAAGGATGGTAGGCTCTACGGGAGGGGTTCAGTCGACGCTAAGAGCTCCTTGGCGGCCATGATCTACGCAGCCGCAACCCTAAACTTTGAAAGGTTGGAGGGTAGAGTCTTAGTTTCGGGCGTAGTGGATGAGGAGAGGCGGTCGAGGGGTATACGGCAGCTACTGCGTGAGGGTTTGGAGGTCGACTACGCCATCTTCGGCGAACCGAGCGGCTTGGACAGCATAACCTTCGCATATAAGGGTAGGTTGAGGTTCAAGGTTTACTGCAGAGCCTCACCCGGGCACGTTGGGGCAAAACACCTATTCAGTAACGCCATAGAGGAGGCGTATAACCTCTGGACCAGGATTAAGGGGCTATTCGACGAGCTGAAGTCGCCCCACGGACTATTCTACTCCCCAACGCCTTGTCTAATCGGCATCAGAAGCCGGGGGGTTGCAGGTGCAACCCCAAGCCTATGCGTCTTAGATATAGACTTGAGGCTTCCGCCCACGCTGAGATGCGGGGAGGCTGAGGATTTAGTTAGAGGGGTTATGGAGGGTTTCAAGGGCGGCGGCACAACCATATCGGTGGGGTTCAGAATCCTAGATAGGGTGGAGCCCTTCGTTGCGGATAGGAGAACCC
>QMYL01000092.1 GCA_003662645.1 Candidatus Bathyarchaeota archaeon | reverse complement strand
CTATGATAGAGTCTTCGTTGCTGAATAGGCCTGTTAAGGTTTCAGAGGTTGAGTCCGGTGAGATAGAGCACTACGAGAAGGAGGTAAATGAATACTACAAGATATAACCCTCTAATCCCCTAACAGTTGCACATAAAAGGGAAAACGGAATTAAGGAAGCCGCAACCAGCAACGGTCATGTAGGTAATACCATGAATGTCAAGTACGTAACCTCACCCCCGGGCAGAGCCGACTTCCTGAACCCCCACCAGGATTATAAGGGCCTACCAGTCGTCCCTGTAGCCCTAAGCCTTAGGGCATACACGTATGCGACGCCGACGGGTGGAGACGAGTTTGTGATAAGGGCGCCGGACTTAGAGGAGTACGGTGAGCCATCCCTAGACACATTCAAGATAGGTAGAAACGAGATGCTTCAGAGGGGCTTCTTCGGTAACTACTTCAGGGCAGTCGTGAATGTGATAGTTAAGCAGGGTTTCGGTCATAGGTTGAGAGGGCTTGACGTAACGGTGAGGAGCGAGATACCTATAGGTTCAGGCCTATCAAGCAGCGCAGCTATAGAGGTAGCCTTCACCTGCCTGCTCAACCACGCATTCAAGCTCGGATACACTAGGAAGGACATGGCCGAGGTCGCCTATACAGCCGAGAATGTTGAGGCTCGAATCCCCTGCGGCCGCCTCGACCAGTATGGAGTCTCCTTTGGCGGCGTGATAAAGCTGAATTGTAGACCCCCATACAACGTTGAGGCCCTACCCTTTAAGGACCTAACCTTCGCAGTTGTCGACTCAGGGGTTAGGCACTCCACAGCTGACATCCACCCGAGAAGGCAGGACGAGATAGAGAGGGGTTTGAGAGCCCTAATGGAGAATGAGGAGCTCCCGGATGAACTTAAGGGTAAGCTTGGATACCGATACTATGAGCCTCTATGGGAGGAGATAGATGAGGAGGAGATCAGACCCTTCTTATCAACCCTCGACAGGGAGGCCAAGAATCGGATACTCTTCACCTTGAGGATGCAGAGGCTCACCGAGCTAGCCTTGAAGGTTCTGAGGCTTGAGGATATTAAGAAAGACGATGCGATCAGCCTCCTAGGCGTGGAGGCTTGGAGGAGGGTTGAGGGCCTCCCAGAGAGGGAGAGGATGTACAACATACTTGGCGAGGTCATGAATAGGCAACACGCCCTCCTCAGAGACCTGTACGATGTGAGCCTACCGATAATCGAGGACATATGCAAAGCGGCCGTGGAGGCTGGAGCGTACGGTGCGAAGATATCAGGGGCCGGGATGGGTGGAAGCGTAATAGCGTTGGTCAGAGATGCCGAGGCTGGCCGTAAGGTTGTCGAGGAGTGCTTAGCCGTTGGAGCCAAGAAGGGCTGGATCTCAAGGGTTGGGGAGGGTGTGAGGGTGGAGAAGCCGGAATAAGCGCGATCACCCGCTCAGGGGGTCTCTAATGCTTCGCCTCGAGAAGGTTAACGAGTCTAATAGACGGCGCGTGGTTGAACTCCTAAGCTCCGACGTCATCAAGCATGCCTTCGCCATATACGATCTACAGTACAAACCAGAATACACAACCATGTATTTAGCCCTAGATGAGGGTAGGATGGAGGGCTACATCCTAATCTACACTGGCTTAGGCTTCCCAAGTGTGGTGTTAGAGTGTAGGAAGGGTCTGGCGGATAAGCTCTTGGACTACGCGCCGAGAGGCTGCTTCATCTTACATGCACCCATCGACTCAATACCGGTGGTGAGGGATAGATTCCCGGAGGCCAACTACTACCTTGAGGAGTGGATGGTCGTGAGGAGGGGTGAGGAGAGAACCTTCAAGTCGGAGCTTGTACGCAGACTGTCAACCAGGGATGACGCCGATCAACTTGCCCACCTTGTTCAGCTCCGTAGATCGGTAGCGGTTAGAGATGTTGAAAGGTATATGGAGCAGATAGCCAGCAAGCCGACCTATGGGGTCTTCTTGGATGAGAGGCTCATCTCCTACGCCAGCGTCTTGATACAGCTACCCCAAGTTTGGGTTATAGGCGGGGTCTACACCCATCCGGACTATAGGAATAGGGGATATGGAACCTTAGTAACATCGGCCGTAACCGAGGAAGCCCTAAAGAACGCGGGGTGTGCAGCTCTATTCGTCAGGGCGGATAACTACCCAGCTATCAGGGTCTACAGTAAGATCGGCTATAAGCGCTTCGGAGAGAAAGTGTGGGTTGACGTCGGGTTGGGAATGAAACCCTAATGTGGAGGGCTGAAACTACGTGATGAGCTTAACCTCGCGGAGTATCTCCTTGAACTCTTCCTCCCTCAGTGAAGCCCTCCTACCATCCCTGTAGATCGCCCTAACCCTCTCTATGACGGAGTTTAACTCCTCCCTACTCGGCTCTCTCCCAGCTATTTCGATTATCTTATGTCGGATTATAGCCTTCCCCGAGTGCTTCCCTATGGTTAGCCTGCGGGTGTTCCCGACGAGTTCTGGGGGGTAGGGTTCATAAGTTAATGGGTTACTCAAAACCCCATGGGTGTGTATCCCGGATTCATGGGCGAAGGCGTAGTCGCCCACTATAGCCTTATTAGGCGGGATCGTGTAACCCGTCGCTCGACTTATGAACTCAGCTATCTCCCTAAGCTTCTGGGTCTTCCCCTCATACTTCTTGACACCATGGTGCATGTAGAGGTTCATTATCACCTTCTCGGTCTCGGCGTTCCCAGCCCTCTCACCTATCCCAAGGAAGGTTGTGCTGGCGTAGATCCTATCCCAAACCCCGGAGGCAGCCCTGATCGCCGCCAGAGTGTTCTCAACGGCGTTACCGAAGTCGTCGTGGGCGTGTATCTCGATGTCCCTAATTTTGGTCTCAGCCTTTATAGCCCTAACCTTGGCTGGTATGCCGCTCGGTAAGGGGGCGTTCGGGTCGGATAGGCCGACCCCGACCGTGTCGCATATCCTATAGCACTCAGCCCCAGCCTCGGCCACGGCGTTTATGAACCTCCTCTCGAAGTTCCAGTCAGCCCTGGTGCTGTCCTCACCGTGGACGAAGACCCTCAACCCATGGTCCTTAGCCGCATACTCAACCGCATCAACAACCCTCTGAAGGAGCTCCTCAGGGGTCTTGTCGGGCCACTTAGCCCTGAAGTGTATGTATGAGACCGGATGGGATATTCCGATCTCGTTGAAGTCGCAGCTTAAGGCATCATCTATGTCGGCCTTCAAGGCCCTACACCAACCGGCTATCCTCGCGTTTAAGCTCAGGTCTTGGATGAGTTTTACGGCCTTCTTGTCCGGCTCCTGGAAGTGGTGGAGCTCTATTCTATCAACCCCAAGCTCATCTAGGAGCTTCGCTATCTGGGCCGCATCCTCCGGCGACACGGCTAAACCAGGCATCTGGACGCCGTCCCTGAGTGTGGTGTCGTCTATTAAGGGCTCGGTCTCCAGCGGCAGCTTCGGGAAAGTGAACATATCAGCTTTCATTAGTTAGCACCGCGTTTTTAACAAAATTCAACAAAATATTACGGCTTTATTTAAATTTTTCTTAATCTAGTTTGAGGTGCATTTAACCTTTTATGGTGGGTGGAAGATTGAGATCAACGTTTCGGTGTGGACGACGTTTGGGTGGCGTTCTATCATCTCGTATATTATCCTCCTAAGCTCGTCTAGGTCGTTGGCCTCTATCACGACGACGGCGTCGAACCTGCCTAAGACCGAGTTGGCCATCTTGACTCCCTTGATGCGTCTAGACCTCACTATCTCCTCGGATGTCCCCGGCTTCATGGTGACCATGACGAAGGCTCTTATCGCCTTTCGGCGGAGGTCCTTACTTGACGCCATGGACGGCTTCTCCTCCATCAGTGTAGGGTTAGAGAGGTCTCTGTGTGTATTATGTTTGGGTCTTTCCCTATGACCTTGTAGACTATCTCATTTATGCTCTCTAGGTTTGGGGCCTCTATTATCACTATGGCGTCGTATCTGCCGTAGATTGAGTCGGCTTGGACTACCTCCTTCACCCTCTCCTTTATCCTCTTCACAACCTCCTCGGATGTTCCCGGCTTGGTCCTTATCAGTATGTAGGCTCTCACCCTTCAATCACCTCCTAATAATCTAGATACTTCATAATCTCCCATGGGGTTACGTAGAGGCAGTACTGGTTCCAGTCGTTCGTCTTATACTCTATGAATGAGTCGAATATATGACTTCCTAGGGTTCTGTATATGACCTCGTCGCTCTTCATCTCATCTAGGGCATCCTTCAGCGTTGTCGGTAGCTCCCCAATCCCCAGGGCTCTCCTCCTCTCAGGGGTCAACTTATAAACATCCTCATCAACGGGGTCTCCGGGGTCTATCTTCTTCCTCACGCCGTCGAGCCCAGCCATCAGGATGCACGAGAAAGCTAGGTATGGGTTGCATGATGGGTCGGCTGAGCGGAACTCAACCCTCTTATGGGAGGCGAACTCGGGACCCCTATAGTATACTGGAACTCTAACTAGAGCCGACCTGTTCCGTCTAGACCACATTATGTATATCGGAGCCTCAAACCCCGGTACGAGCCGTTTGTAGGAGTTCACGGTTGGACAACACACGGCTGTCAGCGCCCTCGCATGGTCTAGCAACCCACCTATGAAGTACCTCCCAGTTTGACTTATCTCAGCGTACTCATCTTCCTCGTCGTACATCATATTCCGACCGTTCCTCCAGAGTGATACGTGAACGTGCATGCCGCTGGCGTTATCCAAGTAAACGGGCTTGGGCATGAAGGTCGCTATCATCCCATATCTCTTGGCCACATTCTTCGCTACAAACTTATAGTATAGAGCCCTGTCAGCCGTCTCAACCAGTTCCCCAAACTTGAAGTCTATCTCCAGCTGGCCAGCCGTTGCAACCTCGTGGTGGTGCATCTCGATCTTGAAGCCGAAGCTGTCCTCAAGTATGGAGGCAACCTCATTGCGGTACTCTATGGTTGTATCCTCTGGGGGAGGCTTAAAGTATGCCTCCTTAGGTCTTAAGGTGAAGCTTCCAGGCGTTATCTCCGGGGATTGCGGAACTACCCTCGGCGCACCCCACGAGTCCCCCTCACCACCCTTTGGGCTTACCCACAGGTCCCACACCAGCCT
>QMYL01000091.1 GCA_003662645.1 Candidatus Bathyarchaeota archaeon | reverse complement strand
CTATGTACAATTTCGGCCTCACGGTCTTGCCGCTTAAACCAACCTGGTGGGGGTAGCTGATCCAGCCTTCATCGACAGCTAATCTACTCGCCCCAACCGCGCCTCCAAGTAGCTCAGCGAGTTCGCTTAAGAGCTTGAAGCCCTCCGGTCCACCCAACCCCTTCCCTCCGGACACTATTATCTCAGCGTCTGTTATGTTAACCCCGGCCTCTCCCCTTATCACCTCCCTCACCCTAACCCTATCCGGCAGCTCATCGGGGTTGAACTCCAACTCTATAACCTCACCCCTATAGTTGGGTATCCTCTCAGCTCTCTTCATCACCTTATACCTAACGGTGGCCATCTGAGGCCTATGATCCGGGCAGATTATCGTGGCCATTATGTTACCGCCAAAGGCTGGCCTCGTCTGGAGGAGGAGTCTACTCTCCGGGTCTATCTCCAAACCGGTGCAGTCGGCTGTTAGTCCGGTCTTGAGCTTTGACGCTATCCTAGGAGCGAGCGAACGCCCTATGGATGTTGCCCCTATCAGGAAGATGTTGGGTTTTATCCTCCTCACAAGGTCTGTTATCAACTTTGCGTATGGGTCATCCCTAAAGACCTCGAGGAGCTGGTGGTCGTAGACGTAAACCTTATCGACGCCGTACCCTATCAGGTCCTCAGCCCGCTCCCTAATTCTGTAACCGAGAACCACACAGCTCAGCTCCTCACCCAGCTCATCCGCCAGCTCCCTACCCTTACCTATAAGCTCATATACGACCGGCGATATCTTGCCGCCTCTCTGTTCACCGAAGACGAGGACACCCCTATACTCGGATAGATCTACAGCCTCCTCCCTCTCCGCGATGATCTCTATGGCACCCACCGGACATGCGGATACGCAGACGCCGCAGAGTCGGCAATCACCCGATATCTCCGCGACTTTTTCAACTATGGAGATCGCCCCGAAGGGGCATGCCTTCACGCACAGTCCACACCCGGTGCATCTATCCCTATCAACCCTTATCGTGGTCAAGGTTACCCTCCCTCAGAGGATCCTCAACTCCCTCAGCTTCTCAATAAGCCTCTCAACCTGCTCTTTTGGGTCTCCAGTTATCATCTCGCCTCCACCCCTCGGCGGCGGGTGGAAGACCCTAACGACCCTCGTCGGTGAACCATTTAGGCCAAACCTCTTCGGATCTCCATCTAGGTCCTTCGAGTTCCATATGGTTATCTGGGCTCTCCTAGCCATCAACTTACGCTTGAAGGATGGGAGCCTCGGCTCGTTTATCTCCTTAGTGACGGTTATCAGGCATGGCAGTGGGGCTTCAACCCTCTCGTAGTCGTTCTCTATCGTTCTCTCCAGAAGTATGTAGTTGTCGGTTACATCTATAACCTTCCTAACGTAGCTCACATGGGGTATGCCGAGTTCCTCGGCAAGTCCGGGGCCAACCTGCCCAGTGTCCCCGTCGGTCGTCTTCAAGCCGCATATAATCAGGTCGTATGCGCCGATCCTCCTTATCCCGCAAGCCAACGTGTAGGAGGTGGCTAGGGTGTCTGCCCCAGCAAAGGCCTTATCGGTCAACAGAACGGCGTCGTCACAGCCCATGGCTATAGCCTCTCTCAGTGATGATTCAGCCTGGGGCGGACCCATCGATATGGCCGTTACCTTGCCGCCAAACCTCTCCTTAAGCCTGATCCCCTCTTCTATAGCGTAGAGGTCGAAGGGGTTGACGGTTACCTCAATTCCCTCACGAATTAGGGTTCCCGTCTCGGGATCTATGGAAACCTCCGTTGTAGCCGGAACCTGCTTGATGCAGACTATTATATTTAAACCATTATCCCTCAATTCTGATTGGACCCTTTCAGGCTTTAAGCTTACATGACCCCAGCGGGGGTTCCATCGTTAAATTATCGCTAGGATGCATTTAAGAAGGTTATGGTTGTGGGGTTGGCAAAAAAGAGGGTTATATGGGGCTATAATTTGACGACGCTTGCAGCTCACCTGTATAGTGACACGAACCTCTCTATCGACCTGTCGTAGGTCCTCTCAACATCCGGCGGGAAGTAGCACGCAGGCAGCTCATTGCGGGATCTATGATACCTTATACACTCGCAGCACCTCCCCTTATACTCGCATGGGTAGGTGCACGGGCAGTCCTTCAGGTTCACCTCGATATTCGGACACTCCCCACTCATCCCAAACACCAATCTGAAGAGTTGAATATTTAGGATAAAAATCTAACCCAAACCGCGACGACTAGATAGGAGAAAACTATAAATCACCCCAATAGAACCTTTGAACCATGCCGGCGGAGAGGCTTCTGATCTAGCGCCAACGATAGCCCACCTGATGAAGCTACCGAAACCGAAGAACTCGAATGGCAGGGTAATAGATGAGATAATTGATGGGTTATAAAAAAGGAGAGGAGCCTACAAACCTCCTCATTTAACGATTCTAGAAGTTCTCGAGCTGGTAGAGTCCAAGGTCAATGTTCAACGGCTTCTCAGGTCCACTGTACTGGTCTAAGTCGTATAGTGTTGGGGCTATAGTTCCGAAGCCGCTCAGTATGTGCGGCGAGCGGACACCGGTCATAACGAGGGTGACCCTGAGCATCCCGGAGAGGTTCGGGTTCACCCTCGCACCCCAGATGACCATCGCATCGTCGCTCATCATCTCGGTCACTATCTCGCCGACCCTATTCGCCTCGTCTATGCTCATCTGGGAGTCCCCAGATACGTGGATCAGTGCCCCAGAGGCGCCTGAGTAGTCGACGTCGAGTAACGGTGTTCTCAGAGCCTTCAAAACGGCCTCCTCAGCCCTGTTGGGGGCGTCAGATTCGCCTACGCCGACTATCGCCACGCCGCCCTTCTTCACGATGGTCTTGAAGTCTGAGAAGTCGAGGTTTATCAGGCTTGGGGCCGATATGGTCTCTGATATACCCTTAACCATGTTAGCCAGCACCTGGTCTCCAACCTTGAAGGCCTCGTTTATCGGCAGCTGGGGGACGAGCTCCATCAGTTTGTTATTGTCAACTACTATAACAGTATCGCACTCCCTCCTCATCTCGGTCAGCCCCCTCGCCGCATACTCCAGCCTACCCTTCTCTATCCTGAAGGGCATGGTCACGACGCCCACAACTATCGCTCCCTTCCTCCTAGCTATCTCCGCCACTACGGGTGCGGCTCCGGTTCCGGTTCCGCCGCCCATACCCGCCGTGACGAATGCTATGTCAACATTCGTTAAGAGGTTCTCTATGCGCTTTCTCGACTCCTCTATCGCCATCCTCCCAATCTCGGGGTTGCCGCCGGCCCCCAACCCCCTAGTCGTCCTCTCCCCTATCAGTATCTTCTGGTGTGCATGGATTACGTTCAAGTGTTGCATATCGGTATTTATCGCTATACACTCAGCTCCGACTATCCCGGACTCCATCAGACGGCTCACGGTGTTGTTCCCAGCCCCGCCGACACCCAGGACCATTATCCTACAGTAGCCAGGTTCTCTAAGTCCCCTCTCGACAGCCTCGTGCCATGTGTACTGTAACGCCCTATCCAGTATCCTCGCCATTGCCACCCCTCCTCCTCATCCTCCGAAGCTCCATGTTTATCAGGTCCCTGATGGCCACCCTGATGGCCTCAGCTCTATGTGGGTAATACTTCTCACTCACCAACCTATCCAGAGCCTCAATATAAGGTTCGGGTAGGTATATCGTGATGAGTTTCATCACTGTCACCCAAGATTTTTAGCGTCGGCGAGATCATAAATTTCTATATAATATGAAATAAATATGATTTAAATATGTTCGTTCAATAACTTATAAAGTTTATCAAAGATCTCATGAAAACCTATTACCATTTCATGCAAAAAAGGAGTTGATGGAGTGCATATTTTTCATACAACACTTAAAAGTCTCAGCCGATCCCGGAGCGGAGAGTAATGATTTACATGTGCACTTTCTCGGTAAAAAGATGACCAGATGGCAAAGTATATTATCATGTAAGAGTCGAGATGATTTAGAGGTTCAAGTGGATGTCCTTATCGGCGCACCCGGCTTCAAGGCGCAACCAGAGAACGGTGTATGTTGAGAGTTACGGTTGCACGGCGAATAGGTTCGACCTAGAGGTTATGCTGGCTCACTTGACCAATGCCGGGTATAAGGTGGTGGGAGACCCGGAGAAGGGCGATGTCCTGGTGATAAACACCTGTGGGGTTAAGACTCAGACAGAGAGCCGTATGCTTGCTAGGCTTCAAGCTCTCAGCGGCCTCGGGAAGCCTGTGATAGTCGCCGGCTGTCTGCCGAAGATAAATATGCAAGCCATCAGGAGGGTTGCTCCATCTTTCGCAGCAGTCTTGGATCCCTATAGCGTGGGTAGGATAACGGATGCTGTAGGGAGGGCTCTGGCGGGTGAGAGGAATATGCTCTTCCTCTCGGATAGGCCTGTTGTCAAGGTCGCGCAGCCCAAGGTTAGGTTGAATCGGGCTGTTGAGATTGTGCAGATAGCTGAGGGATGCACTGGCGCCTGCACATTCTGTTGTGTGAGGTTCGCTAGGGGGAGGCTGTTCTCGTACCCTAAGGAGTTGATACTGGATAGGGTCAAGAAGGCGGTCTCAGAGGGTGTTAGGGAGGTTTGGATAACATCCCAAGATAACGGGGCCTATGGCCTGGATATAAAGACGAACCTCGCGGAGCTGCTTGAGGAGATATGCCGGGTTGATGGAGACTTCATGGTTAGGGTTGGTATGATGAACCCCAACCACGCGATGAGGATCCTAGAACCATTAATAGAGGCCTACCAGGATAGGAAGGTCTTCAAGTTCCTGCACCTGCCGCTCCAAAGTGGTGATGATGATGTGTTAAGGAGGATGAACCGCTACTACACGGTTGAGGACTTTATAGAGGTGGTGGAATCCTTCAGGGAGGCCATACCCAGAATAACCCTAGCGACCGATATAATCTGTGGTTTTCCGGGTGAGAGTGAGGAGGCCTTCGAGAGGACCATGAGGGTGATTGAGGATGTCAAACCGGATATAGTGAACATATCGAAGTTCCTACCTAGGCCCAGAACTCCGGCGGCTAGTATGCGTCAGCTCCCGACAAAGACGCTTAAGGAGCGTAGTAGAAGGCTATCGGCCTTGGCGAGTAGGATAT
>QMYL01000090.1 GCA_003662645.1 Candidatus Bathyarchaeota archaeon | reverse complement strand
CGAGAGGGTTTATGCGGAGATAGGCAACCTATACCATAAAATCGAGGTTGAGGACTTCGCGGTTATGTTCATGAGGTTCAGAGACGGAGAGGCCGCAACAATACACGCAAACTACATAACCAAAGGCGGGATAGACGATAGGGTTGAGATCTACGGGACTGAGGGGGTCATCCTAGCGAACTGGGTGAAGTCTGACCAGGTGAGGGTGTACAGCGAGAGGGGGTACTCCTACGCCGTCGAGAAGGCCAGCATGACGACCGGATGGGCAAACATCACAGTCAACGACCTATGGGATATGGGGTACATAAATGAGCTACGTTACTTCGTTAGATGCATCGCTGAAGGTAAGAAGCCCTTCCCAAACGGCGAGTTCGGGAGGGAAGTCCTGAAGCTGATATTCGCCGGATATAAATCAGCCGAGGAGAAGAGGCCGGTAAACCTGTGAGAGTCTATCCGTCTCGTAGATCTATGAATATGGCCATGAAGTCCTCAACTAATACCAGCGATTACCCACCACCAAACTTTATGGCGTTCTCCAATAGCTTTATCGTCCCGAGCTTCTCCGGTTCAACGCCATGCTCCAGACTTCCCTCCGGGTGCGGACTGAAGATCACAACTCTCCCATCACCATACTCCGAGCAGGCAACCGCCGCGTACTTCTCGTCGTATCTGGCTATAACCTCCACGCCTCTACCAGGCTCGATGTAGGGTCCATTCTGGTACCATATCCTCATCCTCTTAGGGCATCCCTTAGCTATTGGGTGGCGCGGCTTGGTTACCGTTATCTCAATGATGCCCATACCCCTCCTCCTCGTGTTGGCTATATCTATTATGCCCAAGCCCTCTGGACGTCCTGGAACCTCAACCCTCCGAGCAGCTATGTAGGCCCCAGCGCATATCCCTATGTAGGCACCACCCCCAGCCACGAACTCCCTTACGTTATTTAAGCCCTCAACCCCTAGGGCTGGTACGTAGGCAGCCGTATAACCTCCTGGTACTATCAGCACCCTGCAATGCTCTTGTAGGATACCTCTCCTGATCGAGCCCTCATCGATATCGAGGTGTGGTATGCCGAGTTTATCGAGGGCTCTGTCGACATCCCTCGCCAGGACGGCGCCTGAACCAGCATATACGCATACTCTCCCAACCCCTCCACGCATACATCCCATCACCTTCATCACACGGTTCATGTTACGTTATGAAGTAAATGGCTCCCTCTTCAGCTAATCCTTTCATTCAACTCCTCTAGAAACCTCATGAACCTTCCCTTCGGCACCCTGGCCCCAGCAGCCCTCGGATGTCCTCCACCGCTCCCACCGAGCCTAGGGGTTATACTCCTCAGTATCCTGTTTAGGTCTATATCTGGGCTACTGGTCCTTAAGCTCATGTCGATCATGCCTTTCCTCTCCTCCCCAGCCAGCCCGACTGAGGCTTCCGTTAACCCCCTAGCGTAGGTCGCCGTCTTCCCTAGAGCGAAGGGGAAGTTGAGGATGTATGCCACCCTCCCGAATATCTTGACCTTCTTCCTTATCTCCCTCATCGCTATCTCCTCCAAATGGGTGTGTTGTATCGCAAGCTCCACCAACCTCCTATCGAAGCTTGGGGGTATACTCTCGGCGAGGTTCGATATTATACTCCTCTTAAGATCGTAGTCCCTCTTCCTTCCCTCGATCCCCTGTATCAGGATTCCGCTCTCGAAGTATAGGGTCCTCTTATCCCACCTCTTTAGGAGGCTCCGTATCGTTGGTGTACCGTCAAGGTAATCTCCTATGGCTCCGTATATCGCCGTTCTGGCTTGGATCGGATCCAACCTCGACTGATACAGGGTGTAAGTTAGCTCAGACGCCGATGAGGCCAATTTATGGATGACCCTGCCCGGCAGCTTCTCCTCGGAGATAGATTCGGGCAACGGGTGGTGGTCTATGTATATCAATTCGCCGCCCTCCGTTATCGACGAGAACCTCCGTAGGATCTCCCCAAGATGGCTCTCGGAGAGAGCTATGTCACATATAATAACGGTATCGGCTCCCTCCGCCTCCTTAAGGTCCCCAGCCAACCCGTAGGGGTGCGTGAAGAAGATGTGGGCCCCAGGGTTTGCGGCTAGAGCTATCGCGCCTGCACAGATCCCGTCGACATCGCCGTGGGTGAATATCCAAGTCTCCATCCGCAACACTTCACTCAAGTGTTCAGATAGTCTTAAGGTTTGATTTGTAGATATAAGTTTGGATGTTGAGGGTGGCGATATGGTTGTCGTCTCTCCAAATCTGGTCTATTCGCACCTTGAGACTCCTAAGCTTCAGGTGGCCTTCAACCTCCTTGAGGGTGATGTCGAGGTCCAGACATACCTCCAGATGGCAAACGTGATGGCGGTTAAGAGGTTGAAGTATAACGACCATGGGCCTGTCCACTCAAGGATAACCTCGGGCAGCGCATTGGAGATATTCAAGATCTTGAGCCGTAGGTTTACGCCGACCACTGTTAGGGATGGGATATGCGACATCGAAGGGGCTAAGGTCATCGTCCTCTTCGGGGCCTACCTCCATGACATCGGGAACGCGGTTCACCGCGTAGATCACCATATACACGGCTACAACCTGGCGGGTCCAATACTGGATAGACTCCTCAGCAGGATTTATCCAGGTGATGAAGAGCTTGTCTTGAGGTTGAAGGCTGAGATACTTCACTGCATATTCTCCCACGATGAGGATGTGGAGTGCCTAACCATGGAGGCTGGGTCAGTTAAGGTTGCTGACGGAACCGACATGGCTGAGGGTAGGGCTAGGATCCCCTACCGGATTGGGGGAGTCGATATACACTCCCTATCCGCGTTATCGATAAGGAGGGTTGAGATCGAGGAAGGGGAGGAAGTGCCGATAAGGATACTGGTGAATATGGATAACCCTGCCGGAGTCTTCCAGATAGAGCATGTCTTGGAGAGGAAGATAGCAACCTCCGGTATAAGGAGGTGGCTCGAGGTTGTAGCCCTAGAGAGAGGAAGGGAGATAAAGACCATAACCGGATGAACACCACAAAAGGTGAAACAGCAATCACGCGAAGTGAACCGAAGAACCATATCAGGTTTAATCGCTCCTAGATTGGGAGAGGGTTACCAAGCGCGTTATGTAACCAGCTATCCTATTCTTCAGCTTCGGTGAGGGTATAACCGCGATGGAGTCGAGTATCTTCTTATTCTCCTCGAAGTCGGTTGTGAACTTGTCTGGATACCTCCTCAACAGCTCACGTGCAGCCCTCTTCACCCTTTCTGGCCGTACATTACCCAATACTCTTCCCCATCGGACTTGACTTTCTCCATATTCTTGGAACACTAATATTTAATGGTTGCTTAGATAAATCGGATTATACCCAATAAATGAATCGCCTAGATGTGGAAATTGAAGTTGATATTTGATGGATCACAATCCACACTAAATCTGTTGATCAACAACCTATTAATACACCTAATCGGTTATTTGTGTTAAAAGCTGTTCGGTGGTCTATTGAATGAGTGGAGCATCCTACCTATATAAGGCAAAACCCCTAAAGGAGGGCTACACCATCATCGTCGGCCCGGAGAACTCCGAACTGAGGTTCATAGAGTTCGGCAGACTATACCTACCAGAGGTGGGCGACGAATACGCAGATAAGACCCGCGATAGGGAGGTTGTCCTCACGATCTTCAACGGGCTATGCGACGTTGAGGTTGAGGGCTACCAGAAGAGAGGAGACGAGTCGATACTATACCAGAACATAGGCGGGAGGGAGGATGTCTTCTCAGGAAGGCCAACAATGGTATACCTCCCGAGGGATGTGGAATGTAGGGTCAAAGCGAAGACACCCGGCGTTGAGGTCGGCGTATCAAAAGCCCCATCAGAGAATCAGTGGCCACCCAGACTCGTGAAGCCGGAGGAGGTTATGGAGCGGACCGTTGGAGCTTGGAACTGGAGGAGGAGGGTCTACACATCTATAGGGGAGTGGGTTAAGGCCGACATGCTCCTGGTCGGGGAGACCATTAATCCTCCCGGGAACTGGTCGAGTTCTCCTCCTCATAAGCATGATACAAAAACCGATGTAGAAGCTCCATACGAGGAGGTATACTTCTTCACGGTAAAGCCGCCCCAAGGCTTCGGCATACAGAGGATATAAACACCCCCAGACGATGAGGAGCCCTTCGACGTGGCCTACGTTATCGAGAACAACGACACCGTGGTCATCCCCAGAGGTTACCACCCAGTCGTCGCAGCACCGGGATACCAACTATACTACCTGTGGATACTCGCCGGGAAGGAGAGGAGATATGGAGCTTGGTCGGATGATCCGAGGCACAAGTGGATTAGGGATGTCGAGCCGATAATAATGGAGATGGTTGAGTGACAGCTCCCAATCCACTCAACGATCCAGCTCTATTTTACTTAATAAAGAACTGCGGGATTACGTGCTAACCAACTCAGGAAGGTGATTGAGAACCTCAAGGGTATGGAAGCCGAGTTCACGACGGCCAAGAAGCTGGCGGAGACCTAGATACGATCAAGTAGTAGGCGATAAGCCATCCAACCAAGAAGGTGAGTAAATGCCGCCTAGGTTCAGGTTAGAGTTTAATGCCGAAGCTTGCAGATGGTGTCGCAGCTGCGAACTAATATGCTCACTGATCCATGAAGGAACATGTAGCCCCTCACTCTCGCGCATAACCATCACGATAGATCAGTTCAAGGCCGAGGTCTCCGCATCATTCTGTAGACATTGCGACACCCCCGTATGCGTTAGAAGCTGCCCTGTGGATGGCGCGATGATAATCGATGAAGCAACAGGGGCCGTATCGATAGTTGAGGACCTATGCACCGGCTGCGGCTCATGCGCTGAAGCATGCCCATACAATAGGGAATATAAGGTATTGAAGCTTAACCCGGTAAAAGGGGTTTACTTCAAGTGTGACCTGTGTGGAGGGGAACCAGCTTGCGTGGAGGTTTGTCCAACCGGCGCCCTAAAGCTTATTGAGTTGGAGGTTCCTAGATGACGCCTTACGGATGGGTTGGTAAGATACTGAGGGTTGACCTGACGGATAATAGGATAACGGAAGAGGACACTCTGAAGCTCGCCGAGAGGTTCATCGGCGGTAGGGGGATAGCAGCCTGGATAGGATGGAGGGAGAT
>QMYL01000089.1 GCA_003662645.1 Candidatus Bathyarchaeota archaeon | reverse complement strand
GTTGAAGTTCAGCTTTAGGGTTGGTGGCGGGAGGAGGCCCGTCAACCCCTTAGCACCGCTCTATAATGATGCTGAGAGATTTCATGTCTTAGAGGAGGTTAGGAGGGCCTCCAAGTTGATAGAGGGCGATGTTAGGTTTCTACCCTACATAGCTGAGGTTGGAACCCAGGTTGCGATGGCACTACCCTACGCATCCGATAGGGGTGATGTGGCGGCTGTGGAGGGTAGGATAGTTAAGCTTCATGGTTCATCGAGGGCCGTTGGGCCTGTTAAGTTCGGGGCTTCTAGGCACATGGCGAATGTTATTCTAACAGCTATGAGGCATGACCTAAACGTGAGGGCAGCCCTGAACCTACACTACGACCCTAAACTTGTAGAAGCCTTCAAGAGGGCTGGCTTCACGGTGTCCACGTTCGACAGGTCCCTTGAACCCGTGGAGGTTAAGGCGGTTGAGGGGAGAACCCTGAGGTGGGGTGTTGAGGAGGCTATAAAGAGGGCTGGCTGTGTTCCGGATGTAATCTACGATCTCGGTGAGGTTGGTAAGGAACCCATGATCCGTGTGTTGGGGAGGACGGCGACCGAGGTTGTCGGTAAAGCCCTAAAGGCTATAGCTGAGCTCTAAGCCTCCCCCGGACTCCATGCTTTGCCCAGATGCTGCATGTTCCCTCAACCGATACCATACACGCCCCTTTAGGCTTCTGGGGTGTGCAGGCCTTCATGAATAGGGGGCACTCTGGGGGTTTGATCTTCCCTATCATCACAAGGTGGCAGAGGCATCCCGGCATCAGCTCCCTCGACCTCCCGACAGTGATATCGTACTTCCTCTTTGCATCGTACTCTGAGAATTCATCCTTAAGCCTCAGCGCCGACGATGGTATCCTACCGAGTCCTCTCCAGTATCCGGACTCAACATCGAAGGCCTCGTGGATGAGCCTCTGGGCCTTCACGTTCCCCTCCCATGTGACGGATCTGGTGTACTCATTCTCCAGCCTCGCCTCCTCCTCCCTCACCTGTCTCAGGAGCATCAGTATCCCGAAGAGGACGTCCAGGGGTTCAAAGCCTGCTATAACAGTCGGCATCCTGTAGGCTTCCGGGAATATCCGGTATGGCTTCATGCCGATTATTGTTGAGACGTGCCCTGGGGCGATGAAGCCGTCTATCTGGAGGTCGCCTATGCCGAGGAGTAGCTCCATGACCGGCGGTATCAACCGGTGGACGATGAGGAAGGATAGGTTCTCTGGAGGCCCGTTCAATATCTCATTCGCCGTCGATGGCGCCGTAGTCTCGAAGCCTATCGCCAGAAAGACGAACTCCTTATCCGGTTCCTCCCTGGCGATCCTGACGGCGTCCCCAACCCCATAGACAACTCTGACATCCCCACCCCTAGCCCTCGCGTCTAGAAGTGAAATCTCCGAGCCTGGAACCCGGATGACATCACCGAAGGTTAGTACGGTTACGCCCTTCAGAGCAAGGGAGACAGCCCTATCTATCTCGAAGGCCGGGGTTACACAGACCGGGCATCCCGGCCCGGCTATTACATCGACTGTCTCTGGTAGGAGTGATCGTAGCCCGTAGTGGGTTATCGTGTATTCGTGGGTGCCACATACGTGGCAGAACCTGACGGTGTATGGTGGAGCCAACTTCCTTATCTTCTCGATTACTCTCTTGGCGAGCGATGGATCCCTGAATCTAGACGTTAGGCCATCCATCCCTATACGACCATCTTGATGTTCTCTATTATGCACTCCCTACCCCCTATAATCTCAACTACTCCTCCACACTTCGGGCAGAGGAGCGTTGGGAAGGCTATGTGGTAGGCGGGGTCATCCTCATACTTGAAGGACCCCTCATATCCACACTTTAGGCATCTAACCAAGCCCCTCTTCTCTTGGATTATGAGCTTAGAGCCCTCCATCACCGTGCCCTTGACTAGAGCCTTATACCAGAACTTGACTTGCTCCGGATTGAGAAACGTGAGCTCCCCTATCTGGAGTTTAACCTCCAGAACCCTCTTGGCTCTCCTGCTTTCGGCCTCCCTCAAGACCTTACTGACGATCTGGGTTGTAACCGAGTATTCATGCACCTCTCATAGGCCCCTTGTCAGGCTATACCCCCCTAAAGGTTGAGCGCCTCGATTACCTCCCTCACGCCCACACCCCTCCTGCAGTCCGTCGCAACAACCTTGGCCCTTGGGTTTATCCTCTCAGCGTCCATCCTCAGCTTTTCAACATCAACCCTCATAGCGTCGGCTAGGTCTATCTTATTGATGACTATGACATCCGCGTCCATGAATATGTATGGATGCTTTATGATCATGTATGGCCCCTCAGTTACACTGACTATGACTATCCTCTTATCCGAGCCTAGGGGGAACTCAGCTGGGCAGATGAGGTTTCCGACGTTCTCTATGAATATGAGGTCAACCTCCTCCAGGTTCAATCGGTTGAGAGCCTTCTTCACCAGGTTTGCATCCAGGTGGCACTCCTTCCCCGTGTTTATCGGTATGGCCTTCACGCCGTGTCTGCTTATGATCTCGGCGTCTATGGTCGTCGTTAAGTCACCCTTGAAGACGGCTATCCTATACCTACCCTTCAGGAGCTTTATCATCCCCTCGATTAGGGTTGTCTTCCCGGAACCTATCGAGCCCATGACATCTATGGCCTTAACGTTATACCTCCGTAATAGGGCCCTATTCTCCTCAGCTATCCTCCTATTCGCCTCCAAGATGTCAGCCTCTAACTCGATATCGTAGATCTCCCCCTCCTCAGCCCTCACAACATCTCCAGGTTTAACGGTCAACTCCCTTGCACCTCCATACCTCAGGAGCGTACCGGACCTGACAACTCAAGGATCATGTTCCATAACCTAACCGTCTCCTCGGCGGCCTCCCTATCGATAACTTGGATTGCATATCCGGCGTGGACTAGGACGTAATCCCCAACCTTCGCATCGACGAGTGTTATATTTACCTCTCTAACCACGCCCCTCCCGAAGTCTACCTTAGCGGTTGAACCGTCGATCTCCAATACCTTCACTGGTATCGCCAGGCACATGCCAGACATCCACCTATACAATCTACATTCGGGAATTAAAACCTTCTTTCATCCGGCTAAGTATGCGGCCGCTATAGCCTGCCCGAAGGACAACCCTCCATCTCCAGGTGGGATGAGGCGGTGAATCGAGAAGTTGAAGCCGCGCTTCTCCACAATCCTCCTAACAGTTTTCACGATATGCTCGTTGTATGCAACCCCACCGGAGAAGCCTATATTCCTAACGCCGAGTCTATCAGCCTCCTCGACGGCCATCTCGGCCAAACCCCTAGCTATGTACTCCTCAGCCGAGTAGGCCAGGTCCTTGACTGGATACTTCCCCCTCAGGGTGAAGATCTCGTAGGCCAGTAGAGTTGTATCCAAACGCCCACCTTTAAAGTTGGGTTCCAAGTTGAGGATATCCCTCCCACCTATAGCCGCCGATTCGAGCTTCATGGCCGGCTCCCCCTCATAGGTCCTCTCGTAACACACGCCGAGTATAGCTGAGATGGCATCCAACACCCTCCCGCAACTTGTAGTCTCCACAACTCTGCCACCCTTAAGCTGCTTTAGTATAACCTTAGCCTCAACCCTCCCGTGGGGGAAGTGTCCACTCTCGGAGAGTATCCAACCATCGATATCAGTCACCTTATGGAGGATCCCGGCGGCCATCCTGAGTGGGTGGCGTGTGGCGAGGTCGCCGCCAGGTTGAGGCTGCTCCTCAAGGTGCCTCAGCCTCCTGAACTCTCTGAGGTTTGAGTAGATCACCTCACCTCCCCATGCCTTCCCGTCTAAGCCGTAGCCGAACCCGTCGCAGGTTATGCATACAGCCTCCTCCAGGTTATTCTCAGCCATCAAGCCAGCTGCATGGGCGTAATGATGCTGGATCGGTATGACTGGGCATCCGAACTTTTCACCGAGTTCCCGAGCCAGCTTGGTTGTGTTGAATCTTGGATGTAGATCGTGAGCGACAGCCTCAACCTTGGCCTTAGTGAGGTTTATCAGGTGGTCTATCGTATCCCTGAGGAAGTTCAGGGTCTCCAGATTCTCAACGTCCCCTATATGTTGTGAGATGAAGGCTTTATCGCCCAGTAGTATGCATGCCGTCACGTTCTCCTCACCGCCAACTGAGAGTATGCACCTCCTAGATGGCCTCCTCAACCGGATCGGCTCCGGAGCGTAACCCCTAGACCTACGGATTATGGCTGGATTCCCGCCGTGCAGCCTGACGACGGAGTCGTCGCACCTCTGGGCTATAACCCTATTGTGGAATAGGAAGTAGTCTACATCCGGGCCGAGCCTCCTTAGGGCCTCCCCGTCATCGGTGACTATGGGCTCGTTAGGTGGATTCGCGCTCGTCATGACGAAGGCCGGCTCATCGACCTCGTCAAAGAGCATCGCGTGGAGGCCGGTGTATGGTAGCATCACACCCACATTATGGAGTCCCGGAGAGATCAAGTCGGATAGGTAGTAATCCGGGCTCTTCCTTAAGAGGACTATCGGTCTGATGTAGGATGTTAGGAGCCTCTCCTCCTCCTCGTTAACTTCGGCGAAGGTCTTCACAGCCTCGAGGTCCCTAGCCATTATCGCGAAGGGCTTCTGGGATCTGTGCTTCACCCTCCTCAGTCTGGCTATAGGCTCAGACTTCGTTGTAGCCGTCGCCACGTGGAAGCCCCCATTACCCTTTATGGCCACTATGTAGCCCTCCTCCAGCAGCCTCCCAGCCTCCCTTATCGGGTCCTCAGCCTCTACGGTTTCACCCCTGTTCGTGGTTAGGTAAACCCTCGGTCCGCAGTCCTTACACGCTATCGTCTGGGCGTGGAACCTCCGATCAGCTGGGTTCCTATATTCTTCCCGGCATCGCTCACACATCTTGAAAGCCCTCATCGTTGTGTTCGCCCTGTCGTAGGGCAGCCTCTCGATTATCGTGTACCTCGGTCCGCAGTCGGTGCATGTTATGAAGAAGTAGTTGTAACGTCTATTCCTCGGGTCCCTGAGCTCTTCTAGGCATCTCTTGCAGATGGCTATGTCGGGTGGGATTATCGAACCCGAGGTTTCGGTTCTGCTTGAGCTCTTTAGGATTCTGAACCTATCAAACTCCCCGGTCTCCTCTGAGTATTCAACCTTCAACCCGTATATCCTGGCCAG
>QMYL01000088.1 GCA_003662645.1 Candidatus Bathyarchaeota archaeon | reverse complement strand
CTAAAGATGGTCGGTTACGGCAAGATCCGCCTAGCCTTCGCTGGGATAAACCTTGGCATAGGCTCCACAGCCCTCCTCTCAGCCATCCTTATAGGGTACGGGTTCATCCCGATAACGTGGATCCCGGCCCAGTCGAGGGGTAGAATCATATACGGACTGATCCTGCTCGGCGCGATATACCTAATCGCCAGCCTACACCACATACACACCCCAAGAAAACGCTAGGAGCGAAGCTTCAGCAAGAGATATTAAGGGTAAATTTAATAGCATTTTTGACCAAGAAGGTTCTGGAGAAGCGTGGTTTACTTGGAAATTTTCGAGGTGATAAAGTCTAGGAGGAGCATACGGGCATACAAGAGGGACGATATCCCAGATGATATGGTTAGGATACTGATAGACTCGGCGCGTAGGGCCCCCTCAGCCGGAAACGTCCAACCATGGGAGTTCATCGTGGTTAGAGACCAGAGGATAAAGAAGGGGTTAGCCAGAGCCGCCCTGAACCAGACCTTCATCGAGGAGGCCCCTGTGGTGATAGTCGTATGCGCCGATGAGGCTAGGGCCCGCATGAGCTATGGGAGTAGGGGTGTAAACCTATACTGCATCCAGGATACCGCCGCTGCGATAGAGAACCTACTCCTAGCAGCGTGCGCCCTTGGTTTAGGGGCGTGCTGGGTTGGAGCCTTCTATGAGGATGAGGTTAAAGAGGTCTTGGGTATACCTAGAGATGTTAGACCAGTTGCGATAATACCGATCGGTTACCCCGCTGAGAGGCCTCATCCACCACCGAAGCGTTCGGTTGAGGAGATAACCCACTATGAGACCTTCTAGGTTACTGGACGGATTGGAGGCCTAGGTGTAGATGTATAGGGATGAAGGCCAAGAGTCATCCGAGAGGCCGAGGAGGGCTAGGGGTAAAGTCTCAGCCGCGATCGGCGGCTTCCTCATAGTTGTGAGCATGATCCTGCTGGGCGTATTCGCCCTATCCCTCCTGAATCTTTTTGATCCAAACCTGCTCATGAGGGACAGCATCCAGTGCATCTCGATGTGGATTCTCTTGATAATAGGGATACTCGACCTCTTGTCCGGTATAATACTCCTATTCGGATGATTGCGGGTGAGCTCAACTATGGGTGTTAGGGGCGCGTTTGCAACTCTAATCGGGGCTCTCCAGAGCGTTGTAGGGCTCCTAACCTTCATACTCGCCTACCTAATCTACTACAACCCAGACATATTGAGGGTTAGGGATATCCTGAACATCCAGGAGGGTTACATCCCCTTCTTCATACTGACCTTAGCCGTTGTGAGCCTCTTCTCGATAATAAGCGGACTCCTGATAATATACGAGTGGACATCAACAAAGGAAGATAAGGATGAGAAGGATAGAATTTAAGAGGGAACTCGGGCTCTTCTACGGGATAATAATCGGGTTGAATGGAGCCTTCGGGATAGAGTTCTTCGTATTGTTGGAGCACGCAATATTCCTGGCAGGTCCAGCTGTGGTTCTCTCACTCCTCCTATGCGGGATAATAACGATGCTAACCCTCTTCAGCTACTGCGAGCTTGGAGCAGCCATCTCAAGGGTTGGCGGAGAGTACACCTTCGCCAAGGTAGCCTTCGGCGGATTCACATCCTTCCTAACGGGTTGGCTGAGGTGGATAAGCAGCGTCACAACGGTCGCCCTCGCATCGATAGGCCTAGCCCAGTTCATCTCGTACTTTTACCCGGTCAACATACCCATAGTATCGGTCTTAGCCATAGTGATCTTCACCTTCACAAGCATAAGGGGGGTAAAGAAACTCGACGTATTGACAGTCTTCTCCTTCATCGGGATATTCACCCTCCTAGTGACGCTCGGACTCTACGACCAATCAAAACTGGTGAACCTAACATCCTTCAGTTCTATAAGGACCTTCATGCCGAAGGGGGTCTCAGGGGTCTTGGCGGGCATAATGTACACCTTCAGCATGTTCGTCGGTGTGCGGGCCCTCATCGCCGGCAGTACACAGATAAAGAACCCCGAGAAGAACGTCCCCAGGGCTATACTCCTATCGATCGTGATACTGATAGTCCTCTACTGTCTAGTCGCCTTCATAGTTGTTGGTGTTGCACCGGAAAATTATGAGGGCTCCGAGCCGATACTGACCTACGCAGCTGAGAGGATCATGGGTCCGATCGGTGGAACCCTCATAACAATCGCCGGGATCTCAGCGGCCCTAATGTCCCTAACAACGGCCATGATGGTCCAGAGGAGCATAATATACGGGTTGAGTAGGGACGGCTACTTCCCAAGGTTTATATTCTCATCTGAGCGTAAGTTCGGCCGTCACCTCTCGGTCATAATTGGGTCAGCCCTAGCGATCCTGCTTGCTGCCTCCGGTTTGATCGTCTTCATAGGGTACATCGCGGGCTTCGCCTCACTCCTGGTCTTCGCCCTGGTGAACCTATCCCTGATAAGGCTTAGGAGGGTTATGCCGAGGCTGAGCAGACCCTTCAAGGCTCCGCTCTACCCCTACGCATCAATAGCCGGGGTAGTTATATCCCTACTCCTGATACTCTTCATAGAGCGGAGCGCATTGCTCATAGGTTTCGAGTTTATAGTGGCGGCTGTTATAGTCTACCACCTCAAGATGGTGGGCTACCACAGGCTTAGGTTGGCGGTTGGAGGCATAAACCTCGGGATAGGAGGCTTGACCCTCTTCACCCTCTACCTGATGAGGAGGGGTATAATAACCATAGACCTACCTCAGGGGTTGAGGTGGACGTTCCCCTACCTACCAGCCTTCATCGGGGCCATATTCCTCTTAGCTGGGATCCTGAATATAGCCGGTAGGAGGAGGAAGGAGCCGTGATGGAGCGGAGCCCTCTACTGGTAACCGTTCCACCTAACGATCTCCTCTAGGGGTCTCTTCGGAACGTGTATTACCCCCTCCTCATCGAGCCAATACCTTATATCGCCATCCCTGACCTCATCGACGACCTGTCTCTCGGCGGGGTAGCCAAGGGCCACCACCAACACGATATCCAGGTGTTCCGGTATATTCAGAACCTTACGGATCGCATCCCTATCTATCGCCCCGAGGATGCATGTCCCAAGCCCCGCATCGTGGGCCACGAGGGAGATGCTCATCGCGGCTATCCCGGCGTCATGCCCAGGGCTGTCTGATATCGTCTTGTCTAGGAGTATAACTATGTAGGCCCTCGGCATCTCATCCTCCGTCGGGAAGTAATCGGGGAGGTAACCCGCCCACCTCAAGGCTGGGAACACCTCCCTCAGAAGCCTCTCATCGTCGACTATCACGTACTTCAGGGGTTGGCGGTTGGCTGCGGAGGGGGAAAGCCTCGCTGCGTCCACGCATTTTATCAGCACATCCCTAGGTACGCTCCTCTGCTGGAACTTCCTACACGTCCTGCGGCTTATTATCTTCTCGTAGATCATGAAGATTGCAATCCCCCCTAAACCCGTTAAGGTGTATTGTCCCTTAACGGATAAATAGTTTATTTCGGATCTTTCAATCTTTTTGGGGCTACAGATGTAACCCTGACCCTTACGGTTACCCTTTCCCCCTCCCTTATATTAAGCCTCTCAACGACCGCCTTCGTGGTTGTGGATTTGACCGTTTGGGGCGCGTCGATCCTTATCTTCAAGGTGGCCTTATCTCCAGCGGCCTCTATAGACTCAACCATACCCTCAAGACTGCCGGTTCCCACGGTTGTATAGGGCTCGTGTAGGCATATCTCTGAGAGCCTACCCTTTATCTCAGAGAACTCCTCTAGTAGCCGGATCCCAGCCTCGGTCAGTTGGGCTCCTCCACCACCAGCTCTCCCGCCCTTACGGGTTCGGAGTATCGGCTCACCCAACGCCCTCTCAACCCTCTTGATCATCCCCCATGCGTGGCGGTAGGACATGCCCATGGAATCGGCCGCTTGGCTTAACGTCCCGAACTCCTGAACCCTCTTGAGGAGTTCGAAGGGTCCCTCCCCGAAGATGTAGCCGCCCTCGGTTTCAAGCCACACCTTAAAGGATGGCTTAACCTTCCTCATTTGTCATCCCATCCTCGGCTGTTTAGAGACGTGGATCGATGTGGCCTTGAAGGAGGCGTAGACGGTCCTCCCGGGTTTGAGCCTCATCTCCTCGGCCGACTGCTTGGTTACGTATACCTTCAGTCTCCCATCTATCTCGACGTTTACTAGGGGTCCGAGGTTTGTCAGTCGGGTTATCCTCCCCTTTATCGTGTTCCTTGCGCTGCTCCTTATCGGCCTCTTCGAGAGGACTATGCTCTCGGGCCTTATGAATACCTTGACCGCCCCCTCTGTTATGTCGGTGACGGCGTATATCTTGTAGTCTTCAGTCTCTATCAGGGCTACCCCTTCCCTGTTTGATAAAACCCTTCCATCGAGGATGTTCTCCACACCTGTGAAGCTGGCTATCCGCTCATCTACGGGCCTATTGAAGACCTCCTGAGCTGTCCCAACCTGGATTATCTCCCCATCCATCATCACGCCTATCCTGTCCGCCAGGGTTACAGCCTCAACCTGGTCATGGGTTACATGTATCGTCGTTATGTTCATGGTTTTATGTATCCTCCTCAGTTCATCCCGTAGGGTCTCCCTCGTTCTCGGGTCTAGGGCGCTCAACGGTTCATCCAGGAGGAGGACCTTCGGGTTTATAGCTAGGGCCCTGGCCAGCGATACCCTCTGCTGTTCGCCACCGGATAGAGTCTCGGGATACCTACCCCTCAGGTGGGATATGCCCATAGACTCCATTATGGAGTTAACCCTCTCATCGATCTCCTCCCTGGGAAGCTTACGCATCCTGAGGCCGAAGGCTATGTTCTCCTCAACCCTCATGTGGGGGAATAACGAGTAATCTTGATAGACGAAGCCTACACCCCTCCTCTCCGGCGGCATATGGGTGACATCAACCCCATCTATGAGTATCCTCCCGCTATCCGGGGTGTGGAGTCCAGCTATCAACTCGAGGAGGAGGGTCTTCCCAGCACCTGTTGGGCCGAGGAGAACGAAGTACTCACGCCTCTTAACCTCGAGCGATATATCCCTCAGGGAGAAACCCTCAACACGGTAGTTCACATCCTCTAGGGTTATCATCTCGAGGCCTCCAGGTGTTTGGAGAGAGCTCTGAGGGCTATGAAGGTTATGAAGCACACCAGTATAAGTAAGACGGCTATGGGCTGGGAGCCCTTCAAGCCGTGCACCGTGAACATGTAGTAGATATGTATCGG
>QMYL01000087.1 GCA_003662645.1 Candidatus Bathyarchaeota archaeon | reverse complement strand
GGCTCTCTCAGCCGCCTTTCTGTACCCATCTATTATTACGGTTGGGTGTATACCCTTCTCGATCAGCTCCTCAGCCTTGCTCAACAGCTCCCCAGCTATTATCACCGATGTCGTTGTTCCGTCTCCAACTTCATCGTCTTGGGCCTTCGCCACCTCAACCATCATCTTCGCCGCTGGGTGTTGGATGTCCATCTCCTTCAGGATTGTGTGCCCGTCGTTTGTGATCGATACATCACCCAAGCTGTCGACCAGCATCTTGTCCATACCCCTAGGTCCAAGTGAGGTCTTTATAGCCTCAGCGACTATCTTGGCCGCCATTATGTTTGAGCGTTGGGCGTCTCTACCCTTCGATCTCCTTGATCCCTCCCTTAATATGAGAATTGGGGTTCCCGTCGCACCGGTTCTTGATAACAAATAGTATCCTCCACACCTTTAAATAATGGTTAAGCCTTACTCAAACGGATTCAAATATAAAAACTTAACTCTTAGTTAGGCCTTCCCGAGATTTTTCTCCCCACTAACCCATGTTCTCCCGAATAGAATCCCTCTTCGGTTTCTACCTCCCCTTTCTCTCCATGTAACCCTCATGGGATGAAAGAAGACTCCTTGGTGGAGTTAACCCCCGAAAACTTGAGATAAAGTTGTTGGGGGTGGAGAGGCAAAAGTAATAAGTCTGATGAGTCTTAAAGTTTCCACAACTGAGCCCGTGAAAGCCTTTAGGAGCTGTGGTTGGTTATGGCCGGCGGGAAAGGGAGGCGCTTCTCAAGAGCCCTATACGTTGGCCGCTTCCAGCCCTTCCACCTCGGGCACCTAGAGGCCGTTAAACATATACTCAACGAATCTGATGAAGTTGTCATAGTTATCGGAAGCGCGCAGCACAGCCACACCTTGGAGAACCCCTTCACGGCTGGTGAGAGGGCGACCATGATCAGGTTGGCCCTGGATGAGGCTGGGATAGACCCTGGAAGGTATTATATAATCCCCGTGACCGACCTCGATGTCCATGGGATATGGGTCTCCCACGTGGTCTCCCTCGTCCCCAAGTTCGATGTCGTCTACACGAATGAGCCCCTAACTAGGAGGTTGTTCCTGGAGTGCGGCTTCGAGGTTAGGCCCATACCCTTCTACAAGCGTGAACTCTGTTCAGCCACCGAGATAAGGAGGAGGATGCTGGCTGGGAGGAGTTGGGAGGAGCTTCTCCCGGGAAGCGTGGTTGAATTTATCAGGGAGATCAACGGCGTGGAGAGGCTTAGGGACCTAGCTAAGACCGACGAGGTGGTGAAGAGGGGCTGAGTTTCCGGACTTCATCCTCCCATCCGATCCTGGATTGTCAGTTGGAGTTTAGGAGACCAGTGTTGGGTTTACGTCTCCGTTAGTTCCTCTGATATCCCCTTAGACTTCGCCGTTGCGGATCTGATGGCCCTCATGAAGGCGTACCTTATCGGTATGCTCTCCAGCTCCTTCAGCCCCTCGATCGTCACCCCACCTGGGGTTGTGACCATCTCCCTTATCTCCGCAGGCTTTCTGTCGGCCTCTAGGACCAGCTTCCCTGTCCCAACCATCGATTGGGCTGCTAAGGTTAGGGCTACCCCCTGTGGAAGGCCTACCTCCAACCCTGCGTACGTTAGGGCCTCCAGTATTATCGATAGGTATGCCGGTGCGCAGCCGCTCAGAGCTGTTATGGCATCCATGTATCTCTCCTCCACCTTCACGGCCTTCCCGAGGGCTTCGAGTATAATCTTGGCTTTCTCTTCGTCTTCCCTCGTTATTCCTGGACTTGTCGAGTAGGCTGTCATCGACTCGCCGACCAGCACAGCTAGGTTCGGCATGGCCCTAACGTATCTGGCTTCCGGAGCTATACTCCTCAGTAGGTTTAGGCTTACGGCTGCCGCGACCGAGATTACGAGTTTACCCGATATCTCATCCCTTATCTCTTCTAGCACCCCCCTAACATCCTTTGGTTTTACCGATATTATCACGACGTCAGACTTCCCCGCTGCCTCCCTGTTGTCGCTCGTTACCTCCGCGCCCATCCTCTTCAGGTGGGTTATCTTCTCAACCCTCCTCCTGGTCGCCGTTACCTCAAAGCCCCTCCTCAGTAGAGCCTCAACTATTGCTCCCCCGATCATGCCAGCGCCTATTACAGCAACCTTCAATATAGCCACCAACCCGGATGTCATAAACCGGATATAACCCTGAGAGGGCACCAATACATATCAAAGTGGGAGCTTTTAGCTTTTCTCCTCAAATAGAGCCAGCAACCCTTTATATTCCAGAAGTTTAAATTATGGGGCTCCCGGTGTTCAGTCGGGGATTTCATTAACCTCCGCTTCTACGCTTCATGGATACTTCTGTACCCTTAAAGCGCGCGTAGGCGGGTCAGCTTCACGTGGGGGTGTCTGCCCCTCCCCCTCGCCCTCGATAACTCCCTATTCACGGAATCTACTAGGATGAGGATTAGGTCCTCTATCGGTAGGCGTCGTATCCCCCTCTCGTGGAAGACCCTCACCTCACCTCCACCCGAGCTGAGCGTGAACCTCAGGAGGTAATAATCGAACCTTAAAGGTTTCCTCCTTCTCTTCTCGATCCTGTAGTAGCGGACGACGCATAGGAAGTCGAGGGTATCAAGATCAACCCTGGACAGGATATCCGAGGATAGGTTCAGAACATCCTCGTCTATGTAGTTGAAGTCCGTCCCATCGGCGACCCCGAACTCGAGTCTAATCCTACAACCTAATGGAGTTGATATCTTGTGTGAAGAGAGGAACCTACCTCTCCTATTCATCTTGTATAGGGCCCGGATAATGGCGGAACCGAGCTCGGATGGGGAGGAGTTACACTCGAAATGGGCGAACCCATGGATTATATCGGGGAAGTTATCATAGACCCCGAACAAGATTGATGGCCCCAAACCTTGATCACTAGGGCTTATACCTCATTATCCTCCTCAGCCTCTCAAGGTTCTCAAGCATATTCGAGAGGACTGCCCCAAGCCTAAGGAGCTGATCTATATCCTCCTCGTCTCTCATCATCCCATCCAACTCCCGTATCTTCGCCAGTAGGGTTGACTCGAGGCTTCCGAGCAATACGGGGCTTACGGCTTCAGTCTCCTCCTCCTTTACAACGACAACCCTCTTCTTGCACTTGGCGCACCACAGCTCCCCGCTCTTCAACTTGAAGAGGGGTGAGGCACAGACCGGACAGGATAGGCTGGTTAGGGTTGCTCCGCTACGGAGCAGATCGGCCATCGACCGGAGCTCTCCGCCCTCAGACACCTTCACCACCAGAACCCGGAAGACTTAACTATACGAGATATCCGAGAAGGGAGATTTATCTGTAGTGTTTATGTTAACCAGCCGTTTGTCACCTCTGACCCATTAGGAACTTCATCTGGGCGAGGCGATCCATAACCTCAACTATCGCCCTCTCTATCTCGTGCCTCCTCTTCTTGTAGGTTTCCTCGTCTATCTCGCCCCTCTTCAAGTTCTCCTCCAACCTCTTCAGCTCGTCGAGTAACTCGTCACGCCTCTTTTCTAAACTCTTTGAATGAGCACTTATCTCCCCCAAATAATCCATGGTTCATCACCTTCTCTACTATTAAAACTTTTTAAAAGGCTTTCGATATTGATAGGTGATCAACATGGCCGAGAAGGCGATATCCCGCATACCAATAAGGTTCATACTCGAGGGCATAGGTGAAGCTGAAGGAGAGCTGATACGCCACATGGCGCCCAGAACAGTGGACGCCATATTGAGGAGGCTGCCCATAGAGGGGAGGGCTGCCCTATGGAAGGACGAGGTTTACATCCAGATACCGATAACCGTGGGGGGAGAGAAGGCTAAATCAACAGCTGAGAGGGGGACGATAGCATACTGGCCTATGGGGAGCGCCCTCTGCATCTTCCACGAGGACATGAAACCCTACAGCCCAGTCAACATAATAGGGCAGATAACGAAGGGACTCGAACTCTTCAAGGGGGTTAAGATAGGGACCAAGATAAGGGTTGAACCGATCCCATCCGAGGGGGAGAGTGAGACCTAAAACCGGATTATAGGAGCATGCTCTCATCCCAGAGCCTTAGCTTCCTCTCACACTCAGCCCTAACCTCGGGGTCCCTAACCCTATCCCTCAACCTCTTAAGAAACCTTACACGCATATTTATGGCCAAGGTCTCACCTATGTGGCCGTAGTGACGCCTCTCCATGAGGTACTCACTCATCTGCCAAGCCTTCTGGAATATGAAGCTCGCAGCATCGACGGGATCCCTCATCGCATAGGTGTTCGTCCATAAGGTTGCCTCAGCCTCCCTCAACTGGCTGAAGCCGTCTATCTCCTTTATCATCCGTAGGTTGGCCCTGACGAAGTCGTAGTAGCCAGCCCTCTTTATCAGCTTCAAAGCCTCCCTAACCATCTCCTTGAAGGCCTTACTACCCACTATGCGGAGGCGGTGGCGGTATCCGCCTTCTATAAGGGACCTAGCTAGACGTATCTCCTCGTGAGTGTATATCTTCTCTGGAAACTCCATAACTAGAGCCGTCGCCCAGCTTAGAGTTCAGCCAGCGGGCTTGTATATCTTTATATTTCTACCGCCCGAGACGTACTCCACAAGGCCGCGTTGGTGGAGCTCCTCAAGGAAGTCCTTAGCCACGCTGAGGCGTAGGTTGAAGCGTGAGGCTATCAGGTATGGGGTTAGGACCTTCATCTTCCTTATCTCTTCTATGACGTTCTTATCCCTGACATCCGGCGGAATTATCCTGGTTGAGGTCTTCTCGCTGCTGGTTTTCGTCGGCCTAGCCTCACGCTTAGCCTTCCTCTTCTCCTCCAGCCTCCTCTGCATCTTCTCCATCTGCTTCAGGGTCAGCTTCTTCCTCCCACCCATCGGTCACTCCCCCAATCTAGTGAAGGGCTTATCGGGGCCTTATAGGTTTTCTCCTCAATATTGGGGCTTGTTACGTCACCTCAAGGCTCCCTATAACGTTCCTCAACCTCTCAGCCCCACGGCGGAATATCTCCTCCTCATCCTTATCTAGGCTCCACTCGATTACGTCCTCAACCCCGCCCCTACCGATGATCACCGGAACCCCTATACTGACATCCTTCAAGCCGTACTCCCCATCAAGAACAACCGAGCACACGAAGAGCCTCTTCTCGTTCCTTACTATGGCTTGGATTACATCAGCTGTGTTACTTGCTGGTGCGTATATCGTGGCGCCCTTCTTCGAGATAACCCTCAGGGCGGTCTCTCTGAGCTCGTCCCTTATCCTAGCGACCTCCTCAGATGTGAAGCTCCGCCTTTCACTC
>QMYL01000086.1 GCA_003662645.1 Candidatus Bathyarchaeota archaeon | reverse complement strand
GTCTTCAAGGTGCTTCTATCAAGCATAGCGAACCCGAATATACAAGAAGACACGAACGTCTGGTTCATCGAGTATTACGGGTGCAACTCCTACGAGCTCCAGCTGGATAGGGCTCCAGATACGGGGAGCTTCTTCATCTCGCATGAAGTAATATCGGAGCTTCCATACCCAACCCAGCTCATCCTCATAACGGCAACTATAGCCACAATATACATAATCTACAAGAGGAGGTTCAGGGAGGCGAGATGAACAGGGAAGCCTATAGGGAAAGGGTTAAGGTTTCAGTGATAATGCCAGCCTACAACGAGGAGAGGTATATAGAGGAGTGCTTCAATAGAGTCGTCAATGTCCTGAAGGACTACGGTGAACCCTTCGAAGTTATCTTAGAGGAGGATGGAAGCACAGATGAAACCCCAAGGATAATCGACAAACTTGCGTCGGAGCACCCCTTCGTCAAGGCCCTACACCACCCGAAGAGGATGGGTAAGGGCTTCGGTATAAAGAGATGCCTAGAAGCCGCCGAGGGGGAATACATAGTCCTGATAGACTCGGATATGGAGTACCCCCCGGAGAAGATACCCGAATTACTGAAGGGTTTCGACCAATACGATATAGTCATCGGGTTCAGGAGCGTTTGGGAGAGCAAGGACGAGAAAGAAAAGAAAAGGACGAGGACCCTACTGAGCCGTCTATACCTAAAGCTCATAAAGGCGCTATTCGACGTGGAACTCCAAGACATCCAGAGCGGACTCAAAGCCTTCAAACGGGAGGTTATAGAGTACACAAAACCGCTGTACTCAGATGGCTTCGAGATCGACACGGAGATCGTCATAAAGGCCTTGAAGGGAGGCTACAAGGTTGGCTTCATCCCCATAACCTACACGTATAAGGGAGAGTCGAAGGTCAATATATTTACCGACCCGGTTAAGATGTTATTCTCAATCCTGAAGTGGAGGATGCGCCGCAGATTCAACCACAACCATAGAGAGGAACCAGGTGGCGAGCCTTGAGGATAGCCTTAATCGCCCCCTACTTCCCCCCAAACATAGGTGGAATCGAAACCTACGTATACGAGCTAGCCAAGGCTCTATCAAAGGAAAACGAGGTTTACGTCTTCACCTGTGGTAGGGGGATAACCGAAACCTATGATGGGGTCAAGGTCTTCAGGCTCCGAGCCATCGATATAAAGGATATGCCGGTACCGCTGAAGATACCCTACCCGATCCCCGTTTCACTAATTTTTAAATTAGCGAGGGCGAAGATTGACGTGATACACGCACATGGACACGCCTTCATAACCAGCCTGCAAGCCGCCCTAGCAGCCAGATTAACGCATAAACCCTTCATACTCACGGTACATGATGTGGGAATATCCTACCGAGACTATCTAGTTATGAGGGGTGTAAGGCCGCTCGCCGACTTAACCTTCGTCAGCTACATCTTCAAGCAGGCGGATGTGGTCATAACATTGAACAACGTAACCTACAAGTATGCGTTGAGGTTCAACCCCAGGAAGATAGTTGTCATACCCCAAGGTATCAACCTAGACATGTTCAAGCCGAACGATGAGGAGGGCGAGTATGTAACCTTCATAGCAGCTAGGCTCGTCCCGCAGAAGGGAGGGGAGGTATTCATTAGGTCGATACCCGTGGTCTTAAAAGAGGATAGCGAGGCGAGGTTCCTAGTGATAGGCGATGGGTTCCAAAGGCCCTACCTAGAGAGGCTAACCAGAGAGCTCGGAGTAGAGGACCACGTAGAATTCATCGGCGGGATACAACACCGGGAAGTCCCAAAGTACTTAAGCATGTCCAAGATCGTTGTATTTCCATCCGAGATCCCGACGGGTCTAACCCTACTGGAGGCAGCAGCCATGAGGAGGCCGATAATAACAACCGACAACGAGTGGGCTCGGGACACATTGGGGGACACGCCAGTCTTCATTCCCATGAGGAGCCCGGAGGGAACCGCAAAGGCCATAATACATCTACTTAAGGCGCCAGATGAGAGGGTGAAGGTGGCGAGGCTCGTGAACGAGAGGATATCGTCGGAGAGGAGCTGGGATGCGGTGGCATCTAAACATGTAGAGGTGTACAAGAGTGTGCTCAGGGCGGGGAAGCGTTGAGGCTGGTGTGAGGGGAAGACTGATCAAGCAGCTACCAACGATCTCCGCACTACTAATCTCCGAGTTCTTCACCTTAGCCATAGTCCAGTACTGCTTCAAGGGGCTAACCTCATCCTGTGACGGGGTGATGCACCTATCCCGTGTAAGGATTATCTTGGACAACCTCAGGGCGCATGGATACATCCCAAGGTGGAACCCATACTGGTACTTTGGGATCCCTCTGCTCCGCGTATACTCCCCCTTAAGCTATTATATGATGGCGTTATCGGGGTGGGTCTTGGGCTTATCAATCCCTGAAGATGTCCATACCCTGATGGTCATCTTCTCATCCATAATCTTCTCCGTTGGGTCCGTATCGACGTTCCTCCTCGCTAAAGAGCTGGGGTTAAGCCCGGTGGGCTGCCTTGCAAGCTCGGTCCTCTTCGTAACATCATCGAACATACTCGCGTATTGGAGTATAGGCTCATATCCGAATATGACATCAATCATGTTCGTCCCCTTAGCTTTAGCCCTATACATAAGGGCGGTTAAGAGGCCGTCGGCGGTCAACATCTTCATGGCTGGGCTCTCCTACGCGGTTGTCTTCCTAGCATACTCTCTCCACGCCCTCGTATTGGGCGGGTTCACGATAATCCTATCCATAATCATGGTTATACAGAGGCCTGAGCTCGTATACATCGCGAGGGGGCCAAGGCTCCCGCCAAGATATACGCTGAGGCTGCCGAAGGTTATTATATTGGTTGTATCGGTTGCTTTAGGTCTCAGCATGTGGTGGATACTCCCCTTCACATCCGCGATCAGGAATAATCCAAGCTATGCCAGCTCGATCGTTTCATCTCAAACCAGTGGTCCATCCTCATTCAAGGAGTTCCTCGATAGAGTGATCTCGTCACTCTCTCAGTTAGCCGGAGTCAATGAGATAGGGAGTTTACAGTCTCCGGGTTTTGAACACTTTGTGATGGGGCTGTTGGGTTTTCTCATAACCCTTAAGAGGCGAGATGAGGGAGCCATACTCGCATCCGTAAGTCTAATTCTGGCAACCGCCTTATACGTATCATCCGGTGTAGGGGTGCCCTCAATACCTCACTGGAGATACCAGCTCTTCTTCTCCATATTCTCCGCAGTGCTGGGAGGTTTCCTAATAGATTCCTTGAAGGAGTACTACCAGAGGTTTACAAGCGTAGTGTTCAGTTCGTCCTCGCTGAGGGGGAGGATGGAACGTGACGTCCTCGTGATCTCAATCGTCATCTTATGCCTGCTGATACCCTCATACCCCGTTATAGGCACAGATGCCTTCATAAGCCCAGCGATAGAGATAGCGAGCGGCTACGAGATGTACAAGCTCACCGAAGCCGACTTTGCGGGGGGTGAACTGAGAAAGGCCGCCGCCCTCACCCAGGTGTACACCGAAGCCGCCTTCAAAGCCTCGATAAATTATAACCTCAAAAGCGGCGGTGGAGCCTCAGTTTTGACGTTCGGCTTTGGGGAGGACGGCGGAGAATACGGAGGCTACCACGCCCTACCAATCTCCATAACGATGGAGTTTGATGATGTGAGTATCAGGAAGGTTCAGCTGGAGTGTGGGGGAAGGTTCAAGACCGAACGCAACGAGGTGCCTGAAGAGTTAACCATAGAAGTTATAGATGGAACCTTGAGGTGTAGGGAGCTCGGCGTCGAATATACCGGCGTCAGTAACCTGAGGCTGAATGCGTTATACACCTACATGGAGCCTGGAAGCGAGACAACCCCATTCAACGGGTACGTAACCATAAAACTATACACGGGGAGGAGGCTCCTAGAGAGCTACGCAAAGCCAGGTGAAAGGGTTGGAATAGAGGGGGGATACGACCTTAACATGTACACAAAGCTCTACCAGTCGTCAGGCGGATCAGCGGAGAGCATGTACCTACTTAACGAGTTTGCATGGTTGTTCTGGTTCTACGTATTCGACCAGAAGGATGAGAGGTTCATACCCTACTTCTCCAGAAACTATAACGTGAGGTTCTTCTGCACAGAGAGGATGGACGGCCTAATCTACAGGGGTTCAGGGTTACCGCTCGAGTATGAAGGTTTCAACTCCTCACTCGTGGAGTACATAGACTCAAGGACCAAGCTGATACTCTTCATCGGAGATCTATCGGAGTATACGATGCTCTTCGAGGCGATATCACCAGTAAACCCCAACGATATAGTTATGGTTTATGGTGGGAGACGGATAACCAGCATAGAGCCAAGCGATCTGAAACGTTTCAATGCAGTATATATGGGCGGCTTAATATACCGGGACGCTGGGGAACTACAGAAGATCGAGGAGACGTTGGTCGATTACATCAGAGATGGCGGTGGGCTGATACTCGACACAGGTAACCTCATATACGGGGGAAGGATGACTGGAATACCCGAACCCTTCCCGGTGACGGAGACCAACATCATAGCGGAACCAGTATTCAACCTAACAACGACAACGAAACACGCAATACTGGAAGGGATAGACCTCACAGAGCTGAGCTCCGTTGAGGATGTAAGCCTATCCTACGCGATAGACCTAAAGGGAGATGCAGAGGTCATCCTGGAGGATAACGGTAGACCCGTGATAGCCTTGAAGGAGGGGGGAGGGAAAGCCCTGTGGATAGGTCTCAGACCACAATATTACGCGATGATGAGGATGAAGGAGGGAGACATAACATGGTCGAGACTAATCGTAAACATGCTGAGATACGTATCCAACCATATAACAAGAGGGGAAGGGAATGTCACATTCGACATCAAAGGACCAGAAGAGATAACCATAAACGTAACGAAACCCCAAAAGAACGGAGCTCTATGGATCAAGATGATCTACTACCCAGGATGGAAAGCAGAATACAAAAATGCATCAAAAATCCTAAAAATATTCATAGCCGGACCTGGAATGATGCTAATATTCCCAGAAGAAGCAGAAAAACTAACCATCATATGCCACTTCGATAAAACACTGGAAGAACAAGCTGGAGAGCTCATAACCCTGACAACGCTAACCCTATCAATAATAGCAACGATAGGCAACTGGATCATCAAATACTTAAGAGCCATAGGAAGACGCGGAAGCAGGTGGGACAAAACAGACCACTACGGAAGATGGATTAAGAATTCTCTAAACTAAAAAGGAGTTTCAGAGAGAAAACTTAAGCTGGATTTTCCACGGCGAGGATCAACTC
>QMYL01000085.1 GCA_003662645.1 Candidatus Bathyarchaeota archaeon | reverse complement strand
TTTGGCTTCCATCTTCCTTGAAAGGTGGAGGTAGGCTGCGTCATACACTGTTAGTTTGGTTGTAGCGGCTATGTTCAGTATCTCTGCTAGGTCGTCCCAGCTGGTTGGCTGGATGTTAAGGCCCAGATGCCCCATTGCCTTCAGAGCTTCGATTCCGTCGCCTAGTCTTAATGCTCCTCTCAATATAGACTTTTGTATGACGGAGGCTACCTCGTAGAGGAGGAGTGGAGGCGCGTATGCCTCTATCTCCCTAGATGCTATTCTTTCCTTAAGGGTTCTGGCCTGTGCTTCCCAAGGCTCCCCTGGGATGATCCATTTAACCGCTACACTAGCGTCGATTACTACTTTAGGCTTCTCTCCCTGTCCTCCCTTATCCATCTTACAAGCTCCCCTGTAGGCACCTTGCCAGCTCTTTCACGGATCTCATCCAATTTCCTCGCCGCGTCCTTAGCCATCTCCACTCTAATCTTGGTTTCTATGGTCTCCCTAAGGTATTCGCTCCAGTTCACATCAACCTTTCTCATAAGCTTCCTTATCTCCTCGGGAACCTTCACTGAGACATTAACCAGCCTACCCAATTGGCTCACCCTACTGTAATCTAATCAAAGACTACTATATGAGCGTTACCACGAAAGGCTCCATACGTGACGTTAAAATCCCGCACACCGCTCTGTAAGTCCACATCAAGCCTAAGAGTTGTTGGATCTCATGGTCCCCAACGAACGTTCACTCCAAACATCAGAGCATTAGGACGCGCATTCCAAAGGCGGAGAGAAAGACCTGCAGGGAAGTTACAGAATCCCAGGTTGCGGTTAATCCATCTCCATACGTTCAGGCATTAAAAGGCGACCATGCTCTACCATCAGACCAAAAATATACTTTATGTCATAAACTTCCTCGGACATAAGAGTATAAAGAACACCTTGATCTACATCTGCAAGGTTGCCAAAAAATCTGGATGAGGCAAAGGAACTTATAGAACTGGGATTCGAATACGTGACAGAGATGGCCGGGAGAATCCGTGGTGGGCCGGGAGAGATTTGAACTCTCGACCTTTCGGTTATCAGCCGAACGCTCTAACCAAGCTGAGCTACCGGCCCCAATAATCAACTTTGCCGATTTCTACTATTAAGCATTTTCTCTGAGAGGTTTTGGCTTATTTATTCTCCTCATCCCTTAATCCTCTCAGTTATGTATTTGACTATCTCGTCGGCTATGTCTACCTTTGTTGTTGATTGTAGCCCCCTCCAGCCCGGTTGGCTGTTCAGCTCGACTATTAGAGGCCCATCTGGCCCCTCAACTATATCTACACCCGCCACCTCGCAGCCCACAACCTCCGACGCCCTCACGGCTATCTCCTCGAGTTCACCATCCAGCTTTACCGGTTCAGGTTTGGCGCCGAGGCTCACGTTGGTCTTCCATGAGTCTGCAACCCTCCTCATGGATGCTAGGACCCTACCGCCAAGGACGAAGGCCCTTATATCGGATGTCCCGTGCGGTATGAACTCCTGCAGGTATAGGACCTCATGGTTGAAGTCTAGGGCCCTGAACACCCTCTCGGCTACGTCTGGGTCTGATATCCTCGTTGACCCCCTACCCCTAGAGCCGAATATAGGCTTCAATACTACGTCCCCGCCGAGTTCACTGAAGGCCTTGAGGGCTTCATCCGCTCTCTCCGTAACGATGGTCCTTGGGACCGGTAGACCAGCCTCCTCCAGGAGGGTTAGTGTGTAATACTTGTCAACAGACCTTTCTATCGCTGATGGGGGGTTCAGTATGAACATGCCTAGCCGTTCCAGCCTGTGGAGTAGGTCCATGCGGAATATTATCTCTTGGAGGGAGCCCCTCCCGATTGGGCGGACTATTATGGCATCCAGATCCCTTAGGATATCCACACTCCCAACCGAGACCTCAGGCTTCAAACAGACCCTCGCAGTCAACTCCTGGAAACGGAAGCATAGGGGGTCTATGCCACGCCGCTCCATGGCCTCCCTCAACCTGGCCGAGCACCAGGAGTCCCTATCACGAGTTATTATGCCGAACCTCAAGTTTTAGCCCTCTCTCTACAACACCGAAGGTTGAGAGCATGAATAGATGGGCGGCTGAACCTTAAAAGTTTTGAAGCCGGAGGATTGCGGTTAAACCCTAGAATGTATGGATGTTCGGCTCAAGCTCTCTTACGTTATCCACGGGCCTGGATAGGTCTACAGCTAGGTAGGCACCCCTCTCATTATAGTAGGGTGCCCCCTTCCTTGAGAATAGGGTTAGAACCCTACCGTGATGGTTGAACTTGTACCCGAGATCGCATGGTTCATGCCCCCTGAAGAGAACATTCACACCAAGCATCCTCAGGAACCTCACAGTTACGTCCTCACCGAAGAGCATACCAGCACCCCTAGGTGAGAAGTATGTACCCCTCAAGCCCTCAACGGGGTCGCTCCACAATACCTCCTCGAGGTGGCTCTGGGCCGGATGTCTCTCATGGGCGTAAGCAAGATCCTCAACGCTTACAGCCCTGCTCGGGACGCCCCCGTGAAGCATAACGAACCTACCCTCAACTATAAGGGCTGTATATAGGTAATCGAAGAGCCCGTTCAGCCCATCATAGACGGCGTCGCCATCCCCGCCGAACCTCCTCCTCAGCTGGTATGGGAGGTCGTGGGGGTACGCTAGGAGGTCTTTAGGCCCCTCATGGTTCCCACGCAACAGGATGACACGGCTTGGAAAATTCAACTTCAGGGTTAGAATCACATAGTAAACCTCTGGGGAGTTGACGCCTCTATCCCCGTAATCCCCGAGGAATATGAGGTAGGGTCCTCCATCCTTAGAGGCCCTCCCCATGAAGCCGCTGTCAGCCAGTATGTGAACCAGACTCCCAAGGTCACCGTGGATATCCCCAACAACGAAGGCGTCACCCTCAGGCCTCAACTTAACAAGCCTACCGACAACATCCACGCCTGGACCGACCCCGCCGGAAACCTCCTCAGCCATCAAGTCCCTAACCTCACCTATGAGTTGGAGGAAGGAGGAGGCGTTAACCCTCCCAGCCTCCTCAACTATGCCTTCTATATCCAGCAACCAGTAACCCCCAATTCCACAACCTTATTTTAGAGAAGAATAACACTTAAGGGTATAAAAGAGATGGTGAAGCTTCGGCTGGTTGTTAAAACTCGGAGGAGCAGTTTGGAATGCCGATCAAGAAGGTGAGCTTCGAGGAGACTTTGGGTAGGCATATCCTACCATCCAAATGTGTAGGCTGCGCCACATGCGTAATAGTATGCCCCTTCGGATGCCTAGAATACGCCGATGGAAGACCCAGGCTTGTAGGGGAGTGCAAGGCCTGCGGGGTATGCGCCCAAGTCTGCCCTAGATACAGCTTCTCAATGGAGGCCTTGGAGAAGCTTACCTTCGGGAGGGAGAGGAACCCAGATGAGGAGTTCGGGATATACAGACGCTTAATCGCAGCTCAGACCACCGATGTAGAGATAGGTAGGGTCTGCCAGGATGGAGGGGTCGTAACAACCCTACTGAAGTATGCGCTCGAGAGCGGACTCATAGACGGCGCAGCCCTATCCGGGATCTCAGAGGATGAACCCCTAAAGCCCAAACCCAAACTAGCCCTAACGGTAGGCGATATCATAAGCTGCGCCGGGACCAGATACTCATACTCACCGAACATGCTGGCCTTCAAGGAAGGGGTAAAGATGGGGAAGAAACACCTAGCCCTCGTAGGCACGCCATGCCAGATACACGCGGCGAGGATGATACAACACTCACCCCTAAAGAGGTATGCAAACGCCCTAAAGCTAACCATCGGACTCTTCTGCACAGAGAGCTTCGACTATAAAGGCCTCGTCAACGGTCTCCTTAGGGGGGAGATGGGCATAAACCCCGAGGATGTTGAGGGGATGAACATAAAGGGAGACTTGATGGTTAGACTGAAGGATGGAGGGGTTAGGAGGATACCGCTAGAGAAGGCCAAGAAGTACGCGTGGAACTGCTCACTCTGCGGAGACTTCTCAGCCGAACTCGCAGATATCTCGGTTGGAGGCCTAGGGCTGAACGGGTGGTCGCTAACGGTGGTAAGGACGGAGAAGGGTGAGGAGCTCTTCGACGGAGCGGTGGCCGAGGGGCTGCTAAGGGTGAGAGCCATAAACGAGGATGAGCTACCATACAAACTTCTCATCAGGCTTTCCAGGTTGAAGAGGCGTAGGCTGGCTAACCCTGAATAAACCGGCGGCTCTAGTAATACTCATTTCTGAGTAGCAACTCTTAAATAAGATGATAACCGTTTAAGAAACCCAAACCACACAGGAGAAGCATCGATGGAAGCCAAGAACATAGCGTTCATAGCGTTGATGGGAGCTCTTGGAAACATACTCTTCCTATTCTCATACCATGCCGCAAATATAGTTCAGGGAGTAGCCGTAGACCTATCCCACATACCAACCTTCATAGCAGCAATCTACGGAGGCCCAACGGTCGGCCTCATCACAGGCCTCCTCGTCGGGGTTCTACCCGGAATATACTTCGGACCCCTAGGCAGTGGCTCATGGCTCGGCCTCATCGGCCTCCCAATCGGTAAGGCCCTCACAGGCCTCACAGCCGGTCTCCTCTACAAGCACCTAAACGTTGGGGGTAGGAGCTCTAGGTCGCTCATAACGATACCCCTAGTCCTGGCCTCCTACATCCCGGAGTGCCTCTTCACAATCTTCTACTTCACCGTCTTATTACCAGTCTTCATAGGTGGTGGAGGCCTCGGCCTCCTCGTCGTCATACTTCCGAAAGCCTGGGCTGAAATTGTGTTTATGGGCGTCTTCATGGGAGCCCTTGTTGGGAATCAGGGCTTTAACATGTTCATATCCAGTTTCCTCAAGGGTTATGGGGATAGGAGGAGTGGGGCTCCACGTTAAAGCCCCAGGCTTCTCTCCAGAAGTTTCGGGTTAACCCCTCCAGCCCTAAAGACCCTGCCCGTATCCACGTTATAAATCGTGATCTCCGCCGGTGCGAAGAGTTCTGGGTCTACCTTGTAGAAGTCCAACCCGGCGTCCCTGAATATCTCCTTGAAGGGTCTCCCATACTGTCTGGAGACCGAGGAGACTGAGCGGTTGGCGATATCGCCCAAGGTCTCATCTTTGTAGCCTGTCACAGCATAGTATGTGACCCCTCCATACAGGATAGCGTCGTTAACCCTGCCCATAGCCTCAACGTAGTCTGGGTGTGGGGGCATGACTGGGGCGTAGCCGTGGGCGTAGGTAACCGATAGGGGGTTCAGACCCAACCTAGCCAGCTTATGCATCCCAACCTCGACTATCCTGCCGGAGACCTGTATGAAACCGGCCGCACTCGATGTTGGAACCATTATGAGGTAGAGGTTACTGGGCTTAACCCCGCATAGGTCCGATACGTAA
>QMYL01000084.1 GCA_003662645.1 Candidatus Bathyarchaeota archaeon | reverse complement strand
GACTATACGCCTATGAACCCTATCGACAACTTCATCTCTAACCTCATTGTGGGCCATATGTCCCCACCATATCAGAACATCGGTGTTCTTCAGTACGTCATCCGTCAGTCCATGTTCGGGCTCATCAAGAGTCGCCGTTCTAACCTCAAAACCAGGTAACCCCTCCAAGTATTCGGCTATGGCTCCATGTATCCCCTTCGGGTAAATCTCAGCTATCTTTGGATCGATCCTCTCATGCCTATACTCGTTCCACACGGTTACGCGGACCATAACCCGCACCTTCAACCCGAACATTAACGCTTCATAAGATCGTTTAGGATAGTTAAATTGTTATCTAAACCCTTCCTTATCATTATGTTTAGGTAAATTTAAAATACGCGTCTGTTTGAAGGTTAGGTGTGCGGGTGGTAGCCTTGAAAGCTATACTGCTCGTCGTAGATACGCTCCGCGCCGACCACCTCGGGTGTTACGGTTATCATAGGGAGACTTCGCCGAATATCGACCGCCTAGCAGAGGAGGGTGTACTCTTCGAGAACGCATACCCATCCGATGTTCCAACACAGCCATCCTTCACCTCCATGTTCACGGGTCAGAGGGGTATCCACACGGGGATCGTCTCCCACAGCAAGACTGAGAACCTGTCCGAGAGTGTACCATACCTAACTGAGATACTGGCTCAGAACGGGATAACCACCGCGGCTGTGAGCACACTCTACATGATGAGGAGGTGGTTTGCTAGGGGATTCCATTACTACATGAACCCGGTAGCTGGCGTTAGGGGGAGGCTTCAACAGGTCGACGCGGAGGAGATAAATGGCATGGCGATCCCATGGATAAAGGACCATAAGGATGAGGACTTCTTCCTCTTCATCCATTACTGGGATCCCCACTCAATCTACCGCCCACCAGAACCATACAGAAGGCTCTTCTACGATGGAAACGAGACCGACCCAAACAACCACAGTCTCGATGTTTTGAAGTCCCTACCCGTCTGGCCATTCACGAAGAGACAGCTCGACAGGATAAAGGAGGGGATAACCGACATAGAGTACGTCATAGCCCAGTATGACGGTGAGATCAGGTATGTAGACGACCAGGTTGGGGAACTCCTAAACCTCCTCGAGGACTTAAAGATAATGGATGAGACCCTAATCGTGTTCACTTCGGACCACGGGGAAAGCTTGGGAGAACACCACTTCTACTTCGACCACCAAGATGTCTATGAACCGACAGTACACGTACCCCTGATAATAAAGCACCCCGAAAAACTGCCGGAAGGGAGGAGAATCAGCGACCTAATCCAGTCAACCTTGAGCATAGCACCGACGATACTCCACTACTTCAAGATCGACGTACCAAAGACTATGTATGGTAGAGACCTGGTTAAGGTGGCCCTCGGGGAGGAGATGGGTGAGGGTGAGATATATGTCAACCAAGGTTTATGGACCGGTAAAAGAGCTATTCGCCTTGGAAGGTGGAAGCTCATCAAGACCCTGGATAAGGCATTCTGGGAGACGCCGGAAATAGAGCTCTACGACCTCGAGACCGACCCTGGGGAGAACCACAACCTAGCAGAGGAAGAGACCGATGTAGTTGATGAACTTGAGCTCAGAATGGAGAGGTGGCTGAGGAAGACCCTAGGGAAGCGGATAGACCCCTTGGAGCTCATAGTCAGTCGGGGACTACCAGTCTACAAGTGGGTTGAGGCTGCGGCGAGGAGGGAGGGGTTGATCGAAGTGTATGAGGAGTGGAGAGCCCGTGTTGATAGAGGCGAGACTCCCAGGAACCCGTAACCTTCACAATAATCACCTCCGTCAAGATATAATAAATAGGAGCGGTAAATCTCATGCATATCCGAACTGGTGTGCGAGAACGGTTCAAGTTAAGGATGAAAAGGTTATGGGGAAGCCTTACATCTCACGTAGAGAGGTTGAACACATAGCATGGCTCGCCCACATAGAGCTGACAGAGGAAGAGAAGGAGCTCTTCACTAAGCAACTGAACGAGATACTCGAATACTTCAGGAAGATAGATGAAGCCGAGACGGAAGGGGTCCCACCAACCTATCACGTTCTGGATCTGGTCAACGTCTACCGTGAGGATGAGGTTGAGGAGTCGCTCCCCAAGGGTGATGCCCTAAAGAACGCGCCGAAGAAGGAGAGAGGCTTCTTCAAGGCCCCGAAGATAATTTGAAGGAGTTAAGGGTGAACCGTATGCCGAGGCTCCACGAGCTTACAGCGAAGGAGGTTACCGAGAGTATTAGAAGCGGGGAACTGACGGCGAGGGAATACATCTCAGCGATAATCGAGAGGATCAGGGAGGTTGAGGATAGGATAGACTCCTTCGTAACGGTGATGGAGGATGAAGCCCTAAAGAGGGCTGGGGACATCGACTATAAGGTTAGGAAGGGTGACAGGCTTGGGAGGCTCTGCGGCGTAGCCGTAGCGGTGAAGGACAACATCTGCACCAAGGGCATCAGAACGACATGCTCCTCTAGGATGCTCGAGAACTTCATCCCGCCGTACAACGCCACGGTCGTAGAGAAGCTGTTAAGTGAGGACGCGATAATAATCGGCAAGACGAATATGGATGAGTTCGCAATGGGGTCCACAACAGAAACGAGCTACTTCGGTCCAACTAAAAACCCATGGGACCTAACGAGGGTTCCAGGCGGCTCCTCCGGTGGAAGCGCGGCCTCGGTATCCTCTGGTGAGGCGACCGTGGCCCTAGGCTCCGACACAGGAGGCTCGATAAGGTGTCCAGCCAGCTACTGCTCCATAGTCGGGCTTAAACCAACCTACGGACTTGTGAGCCGCTACGGCTTGATAGCCTACGCAAACAGCCTGGAGCAGATAGGACCTATGGCCCGCAACACCTACGACTGCGCCCTACTCCTAAGCGTTATCGGTGGATACGACCCCAAGGATAGCACATCCGCCAAGGTTGAGCCCAAGGATTACACCTCATCGTTAAACGGACCTATAGATGGGCTGAGGATAGGTGTTCCAGAGGAGTTCTTCGGCGAGGGAACTGATGAAAGAGTGGCGAGGGAGGTATGGAGAGCCATCCATAAACTGGAGGATTTGGGAGCGGTCTGCGAGGAGGTCTCCCTCCCAAGCCTCGAGTTTGCACTTGCAGCATACTACATAATCGCCATGTCCGAGGCAAGCTCCAACCTGGCCCGTTTCGATGGGGTGCGTTATGGCTACAGGGTGGAGGATGACGGATCAGACTGGTCGACTGTATACTCTAAGAACCGGAGGTTTGGGTTTGGACCGGAGGTTAGGAGGAGGATAATCCTGGGAACCTACGCCCTCTCAGCTGGATACTACGACCAATACTACCTGAAGGCTTTGAGGATAAGAACCCTGATAAGGCGTGACTTCGAGAAGTCCCTTAGGGAATTCGACATCCTAGCTGGCCCAACCATGCCGATACCACCCTTCAAGTTAGGGGAGAAGATACACGATCCCCTGGAACTCTACATGTGTGACATACTCACCGTCCCGGCCAATCTGGCTGGTTACCCAGCCATATCGATCCCCTGCGGATTTATAGACGGCCTACCAGTTGGATTACAGCTCATAGGCGGACCCTTCACGGAGGATCTGCTCCTTAGGGCTGCTTACACCTTTGAGGGGGCTAAAGGCCTAACCTCGATTAGGCCCCCAATCTGAAATTCTATCATGTTCCATAGATTACTAGGCCTCTCACTCTCGATTCTGGCTTCACCCTCAACGCCTCCAGCCTTTCGGGTCAGTGGATGGCCTCAACGGTTGCATTCAGCGGTGTGTGAAGTTTGAATTCAATGTTCCACTCCCTCGGTATGCCGGGAACAGTATTATCCTCCCGCCTCCACGGCTAGACCAAGGTAGGTCGCGTATATATCATCCTGCTACCAGCCCCATTACCCCTGAACAGTCTCTTTAGGAAGGTCAGTCGAGCCGTCTCCAAACCAGACTTACCGACCCGTATAGTCTGTGCGGGAGATCACGTATAACTCCGAGTTCTCAATACTTCACTCTTAATACCGTTCAGAAGGAGGTTCAAGTGGCGATTAGAGAACTCCGCTAATAATGTAACCCTCCTCCTCAGCTACTGATGAACGTAAACTTCATAAACTCCATAAGTGAGATTATTAAGGTCAGGAGGCCCGCTGTGATTGGGTAGGAATGGACCATTAAGGCATTATATCTTAAGGATCACGAAGGAGGAGTGGGTTAAACAGGTCTTCAGCATAAAGAAGTACTATCCAGGCGTTAGGAGGAGATGGGAGCCTGGCATGACTATACTCCTCGCTAGGAAGGCTGAGGAGGGAGACTCCTTTATTGGGTACGGGATCGTTGATAGGTTTGTCAAGAGGGATTCATTACCTGACAGGGAGAGGGAGGAGTGCGAGAGGATGAGCTGGTCAGGTGCGATAGTCTTCAAGGAGCTTTTCAAGTTTGAACCTCCTCTCCCGATAAAGGAGACTATACTCAGCGGCCGTAAGGCTAGGGGTAAGTGTTTCCACGGGTATCCGCTGAGCAAGAGTGAGGTGGACAGCATACTGGATAGGGCTAGACAGCTATGCAAAATTAATAGGGTTTGATGCGGAGGTAACAATGATATTAGAGGCTTTGCTTTCTTATAGTTGAGTGAGCTTTATGGATGAGCTTGGGGTTAAGATAGGGCTTGAGGTTCACACCCAATTAACTAGCCTAAAGACCAAACTCTTCTGCGGTTGTTCATCAGATTATAGGGGGAAGGAGCCCAACACCCTGGTCTGTCCGGTCTGCTTAGGGCTCCCCGGCTCGCTCCCAGTCCTGAATAGGAAGGCTGTTGAGTACGCGGTTATGGCGGCGTTAGCACTGAACTGCAAGGTATCTAGACGCATGTTCTTCTTCAGGAAGAACTACTACTACCCGGATATGCCGAAGAACTTCCAGATATCTCAGTATGATAGGGCTGGCGGGGTTCCCCTAGCCAAGGACGGATACCTCTACATAGAGGACAGGAATAGGCGTAAGAGGATTAGGATAACGAGGATACACCTCGAGGAGGATCCTGGTAGGCTCGTCCACCTTGGGCCGATAGATCAATCTCCATACACACTAGTCGATTATAACCGCGCTGGAATAGCCCTCCTCGAGACCGTGACGGCGCCCGATATGACCTCTCCCAGGGAGGCTAGGCTCTTCCTGCGGAAGTTGAGGTCTATACTTGAGCATCTGGGCATATTCAACGGCAGCCTTGAGGGCGCTATGCGTTGTGACGCCAACATATCCCTGGCTGGTGGGACTAGGGTTGAGATAAAGAATATATCATCCTTCAAGGAGGTCGAGAGGGCCCTAAACTTTGAGATCGTTCGACAGAGGGGCCTCCTGGAGAGGGGGATAGCTGTTAAACGTGAGACCAGACACTGGGATGAGG
>QMYL01000083.1 GCA_003662645.1 Candidatus Bathyarchaeota archaeon | reverse complement strand
GTCTTGGAGTCACCTGAGAAGCCCTGCATCTTCATCCTTGGAGGGGCGAAGGCCGACGACTCACTGAAGATATCTAGGTACGTCCTAAAGCACGACATAGCTGACTACGTGTTGACGGGTGGGATAACTGGGCACCTCTTCCTAGCGGCGATGGGAGTCGACCTTGGAAAGCCCAACATGGAGCTACTGGAGAGGCAGGGGATCCTAGACCTCATACCCGGGATAAGGGAGCTTATGTCAACCTACCCAGGTAGAGCGAAGGTTCCAGTTGACGTCGCGGTAGAGTTCGAGGGTGGGAGGAGGGAGATACCGGTGTCGAACCTACCGACTGAACACCCGATCTATGACATCGGAACCGAGACGATAGAGGAGTACAGCAAGCTCATAGGCAAGGCTAAGTCGATAGTTGTGAGCGGGCCTCCGGGGGTCTACGAGAGGGACGAGTTCTCGAAGGGGACGAGGATGATACTTGAGGCCGTAGCGTCCTCGAAGGCCTTCTCCCTAGCAGGCGGAGGGCACACAGTGGCCGCGATAGAGAAGTTCGGCCTCTCAGAGGGGATATCATACATAAGCACGGCTGGTGGAGCCCTGATAGAGTTCTTGATGGGCGAGAGGCTCCCAGGGGTAGCAGCCCTAGAGGAGGCCTACTCCAGGATCAAGGGGAAGGGCGAGTAGTAGCAGCCGACAAGACTCCACATGGCCCCAGCTTCCCAGTTGAGCCGTAAGGCAGAAGGAGCCGGAAACGGAGGCCAACCCTAAAATCTTTATTTTTCTTCACATGCAGCTCAAAGGCCTGAAGGGCTGAGAGGCTTCCTCACCTCTTGAAGGACACCGTCAAGACCCTGACGTAGTCAGCCGTATCGGCGCAGCTGTCGGCAACCTGCTCCATCGAATCAGCTAGATCCCTAAGTATCAACAGAACCGCCGGGTTTATCTTGACCCCATACTCGAGCAGGAGGGACTTGATCCTCAAGTAGTCGCTATCGACCGCCCTCTCCGCATCCTCAACGGTTAGGGATATAGCCCTAGCCTCAGATGGGTTTCCAGTCAGCTTCCCGAGGCTCTCCCTCAACCTCGATGCACACTCAACTATGTTGGAGGACATGGTGTAGTAGGCCTTCCAGAGCTCATCCGGGACATCGTAGTCTATTAGGACGAGTATGTTCCTAGCCGAGTCCTTAACGTGGTCTGCCATGACGTCAAGCCTCTTCACGAGGTGCATTATGTCCTCCCTATCCCTCGGCGGGAGGCTCCCCCTCGTCAGCTCCTCGAAGACCCTCCTCCTCAGGTCGTCTATCTCCTCCTCAACCCTGAAAAGCCTCTTGATGTTCTTCCTGGCCGATTCCCCATCGCCATCCGAGACCGCCTTAACAGTCCTCTCGAGGTCGTTGACCGTATCTAGGGCGAGGGTTATCTGCCTGTAAGCTATATCGAGGATCTTATTCTTACGCCTCCTCTCGAACCACCGCTCCATCTCTAAAGGCTCCCAACAATCTATCGCGAGATTTAATTATTTAAATATTAGTGGATGTCCGTCAACTCCGGGCTACTCTATCGAGATGGCTCTCTCCAAACCCTCGGGTGGGTACGGATACAACAGAACATGCCTGGGCGGGAAGGTTAGGGTAACCCTACTCCCAACCCTGAAGCCCGAACCAACCGATAGGGATGGGAGCTTAACGGCGACGAGAACCCCATTATCGGCTTCAACCTCATACCTCACCATGCTCCCAAGGAAGGCCTCGCTCCTAACCCTACCACCCCAGGAGGCCCCACATCCGTCGGTTAACCCCCCAAACCCGGAGTTCATCCCATCGGTCCCCTCCATAACCACAAACTCCGGTCTGATGGCGGCCACAACCCTGCCGCCGTCCAACACATCCCCAGAGCTAAGGAGGCTGGACCTAACGCTATAGATCGGTTCACCGTTAACCCTAACCTCAACCTCCCCACCGGATGAACCTGCGACCTCACCAACCATGAAGTTCGCCTCCCCAACGAAGTTAGCCGTGAAGAGCCTTCTGGGGTTCAGGTACAGGTCTTGGGGGGTTCCAACCTCAACTATCCTCCCAGCCCTCATGACAGCTATCCTATCGGAGATCGCCATAGCCTCCTCCTGGTCGTGTGTGACGTGTATCGCCGTCAACCCGAGCTCCTTAACCATCCTCCTCAACTCCCTCCTCAGGGCTATCCTAACCTTCACATCGAGGGCTCCAAGCGGCTCATCAAGGAGGAGAAGGAGGGAACCTGAGGATAGAGCCCTAGCGACGGCCGCCTTCTGCCTCGCCCCACCGCTCAACTCCATAGGGTAGTCGTGCATCCTATCCCTCAAGGCCATCATGTTCAGCATCTCATCCACGAGCCTCCTCATCCTTGAGGCATCCCAACCCTTGACCCTCGGCCCATAGGAGACGTTGTCGTAGACGTCCATGTGTGGGAAGAGGGCTATCTCCTGGAAGACGTAGCCTACACCCCTCTCCTGTATCGGAACACCGTTCATCAACTCGCCGTCTATGTATATCTCCCCCTCAGTAGGCTCTATGATCCCGGATATACACTTTATGAGGGTTGTCTTACCGCATCCGCTCGGGCCTATAATGCACAGGTACTCCCCATCCTCAACCTCAAGGTTTATCCCCTCAACCGCAGTTATCTCGCCGTATCGCTTCGTGACGTTAACTAACCTAACCGAAGGCATCCTAGACGGCCTCCAACTCCCTATATAAGCCGATGGGTGGGTACGGATAGACCCTCAAGTGCTCCGGGTTGAGGCTGAGGAGGACTTCATCCCCAACCCTGAACCTCCCATGGTCCATCTGGATCGGAACCTTCGAGTTCAAGACCTCACCGTTCACCAGTTCAACCTCGTAGACGACCACGCTGCCGAGGAAGGAGATATCCCTAACCCTACCCGGTAGGAGGTTTCCCCTTCCACCCTTGGACTTGAGGCTTGAAGGGACGATTCCAGTAGCCTCCTCCCTTATGGCAACGACAACCCTCTCACCGAGGTTGAACCTGGTATCAAGAACCCTAACCCTAAGCCCGCCGCGGAGCTGGATGATGGATGAACCGTTTAGGCGTCTGTGGACGAACCCCTCAAGGAAGTTGGCCCCACCGACGAAGTTCGCTACGAAGATGCTGTTCGGCTCCCTGTAAACCTCAATGGGCCTCCCCTCCTGTTGTATCCTCCCATCCCTCAAGACGACTATCCTATCGGAGATCGCCATAGCCTCCTCCTGGTCGTGTGTGACGTGTATCGCCGTCAACCCCTCGTCCTTAACCAGCTCCCTCAACCTATACCTCAACTCAACCCTCAATCTTGCGTCGAGGGCTCCAAGCGGTTCATCGAGGAGGAGGAGTTCAGCCCCCGATGCGAGGGCCCTAGCCAGTGCGAGCCTCTGCTGCATCCCACCGCTCAACTCGTGGGGGTAGGAGTTCATCCTCCAAGCCAGCCTAGTCATCTCCAACATCCGCTTGGATATCTCATAGGCCTCCTCCCTGCTCAGCCCCTTAGCCATAGGCCCGAAGGCTACGTTATCTATAACCCTCATGTGGGGGAAGAGTGCGTACTGCTGAGGCAGGTAGGCGGCGTTCCTCTCCTGCGGCGGTATCCGACTTGCAGGTTCACCGTCTATGTATATCTCCCCCTCAGTAGGCTTTATCACGCCGGCTATAAGCCTGAGCAGGGTGGTCTTACCGCTCCCGGTGGGCCCTAGAACGCATACGTACTCTCCATCCTCAATCTCCAAGTTGACGCGGTCTAGGGCCGTTATATCCCCAAACCTCTTCGTGACGTCGACGAGTCTTATCGACGGCATAACCTACCTCCCACCCCTAACTATCAACCTCAAGAGGAGCAGGGTGATGAAGGAGGTCAAGACGAGGAAGCCTATACCCAAAGCCACAGCAGACGGCGAGGCTGAAGGCTCCAAACCCTTAACCCAGCTGACGAGGAGGACTGGAGCCGTCTTCAGGGTTCTCGAGACGGCCTTCGCGGCTCCCGTCTCCCCGACGCTCCTCGTGAAGACCAAGACGGCGCCGGAGAAGAAGGCGTACTTCGTCAAGGGGAGGGTTATCCTCCTGAATATCGTGAAGGGCTGGGCCCCCAATGTGCTCGCAACCTCCTCCATCTCGGGTGAGACCCCCTCTATAGCAGCGGCCATTGACCTGACGAAGTAGGTGTAGGTTATCGTGGTGTGGGAGAGCACCAATACCCAGAACTCTGGTATCAACCTCAAGCCCTCCCAGAAGAAGCCGAGGGAGACCCCCAAAGCTATAGACGGAACTACTATCGGTATATTGACCAATACGTCTAGGATCGGGGTGAACCTTCCAAGCCTCCTCCTAGCGATCATGACAGCTATCGGAAGGCCCGTTAAGATATTTACAAGGGTAGCTATGAAGCCTATAGAGTAGGAGAGGTACATGCTCTCCCAGAAGGAGCCCCACGGCTTTGAACCGCTCAAGGCCATACCGAGGGTTCCGTCGAATAGCGCGTTCGCCATGGGGAGGACTATAAAGAGGGAAGGGAGCATCACAAAGAAGATGAAGACTACTATGGATAGGAAGTCCCTAACCCTCACCGGAGTTGGACCGCTCAGCCCCCTTTCAAGGTCCGGCCAGACTCTCCTCAGGGGTATCCTGACCCTCGGAGCGAAGACCCTCATGGCTAAGAATACAACTATCGACGTGAAGATGAGTATCGAGCTTACATAGGCTAGGGCCCCCTCGCGGCCGACGTTGTTGTAGATGAAGACCGGCCCATTCTCGAAGGCCCCGGCAACCATAACCGTCGCCCCAGTCTCTGAGAGCGACCTCGAGAAAGCGAGGAGGAAGGAGGCCACAATACCAGGCTTCAATAGAGGCAACGTTATGGTCCTAACGGCCGTGAAGGGTTGGGCGCCAAGGGTCTTGGCAGCAACCTCGTAGATCTCCTTATAACCGAGCAACTCGCCAACCATAACCCTGACTATAACGGGGAAGGAGAAGGTGAAGTGGAGTAGTAAGACCAGGATGAAACCCGGCGGTATAATAGTCTCTAGGCCGAAGAGGCCTGGAAGCCCACCCCTCCCGCTCCAGAAGAGCATGGTGGAGTAACCGAGGGCGGCTGTCGGTATGAGGAACGGGACATCCGCTAGGGTGTCCACCACGCTTATCAACCTCGTTCTGCTCCTAACGATGAACCAAGCAAGGGGAAGCCCAGCGGCCAAGTCGAGGGTTGAAACCAAGAAGGCAGTTATGAAGGACCATACTATAGCTGAGTTGGCCCTGGCCAGGAGCTCAGGGGAGGAGTAAACCTCCCCAATGCTCCCCATCTTCAAGATTATACCGATTATGGGGGGTGAAAGTATCAGGGCTAGGAAGAAGACCATCGAGGACGAATAGACGAGGAACCTGACAAAAAACCTAGATGAGAGCCTCTCCAAGAAACCCAGGAGGCCCCCTCCACC
>QMYL01000082.1 GCA_003662645.1 Candidatus Bathyarchaeota archaeon | reverse complement strand
TCATCTATCGACTTAATCGGGACTAGAACCGTGTTAAATGGGTTCTCAAAGAGCGACGTGCTATCAAACTTTTTTAACTCTGATAAGACCTGTGGATCAAACTTCCCGATCACGCGAAAGTCATACTCTCTTTCTCCTACAACTATGAGTTCCACTCTTTGAATACCGTCAATCACTGCTAACTTAATGCAATCGCCAACTGAAGCGTTAAATATATAGGGCAAGTTAGGTAATAGAGCAACCTTTTCACCGGCTTTAAATTCTTGCCAGTATCCTCTAACGTAATTCGATAAGTTAAAGTGTTTATCCATAAAATCTGGATCGATGCATACTATGTTTACTGTCGCGGAGCGATCAATTATTGGTGCTGTATCCTCTTTAAAGACGTAAAGCCCTAAGTGTATAACTACACCCCACTCTGTGTTTGTACTGTATGCCCTAACCTCCTCTACATATCCTAGCTCCTTACACCACTCTTGCCTTACAGTCCAGTTCACGTCGTACTCGCTTAGCGGGGCTAAGGGTAGGTTAGATCTAACCATTATCCCGGTGATATTTGTACTCTTCCATACCTCCTTAACCCTGGTTGAGTAGCTTGAGGATATATCGATGAGTACTACAGCTGAGGCCACGACTATCATTATGGAGATCAGAGTCAATAGGCTCCTGAATGGTCTTCTCCTTAACCCTCTAGTTCCAAGCTTTAGGGCTAAGTCTGTCATGGGGGTCTTCTTCACCGAGAGAAGTACGACGAAGAAGTATGTGGTGCTCCCGATCAGGAAGCATCCCCATAGGGTTGTGGGTAGGTCCAGTCTCTGAGTCGGTGCGTTCAGTAGGCTCTCGCTGAGGGATAGGAAGGTCATCTTCAGTGAGGGGTGGGTTAGAGAGAACAGAAGTAGGATTAAGGAGAATACCACTATCTTAACGGCTAGGTATACTTTCTGGCTGACATTCTCCTCGAGGAGGAGCCGCGGAATGAGGGAGGATAAGCCATAGGCGAATAGGCATATGCCTATTGATGTTAATATGGCGTAGACTCTAAGGTCCGAGAACCACTTCTTCAGGTTATTTGCAGCGTTCACCGCTATCTTGGCTCCACCAACCGCGGAGTCGTACTCCCCCTCCTTATAGAGGTCCAAAACCCTGTTAAAGAGGCTCTTAACCGCTTGGTAATTCTCAGTCTCCTGAGCCAGAGAGAACCCCAGCGAGTTGAGGAGTTTTATCTCCTCATCCATGTTGGATATCTCGTAATCTTCGTAGGACTTCATGGCGTGGTACATCCAGTTTACCAGAACAGTATCCTCTTTAACCGTGATCTTTAACGGTGTGTAGATCTTACTCTTCAGAAGGTCTGATTCGTAGGTTACAGTTACGGTGTAGTTTATTGGGAAGAGGTAGTAGCTCTCGTATGGACTCATTCCATGTTCCCTCTTCACATCGGCCCTGACGGCTGGTTTAACGGCTAGGTCAACTCTCTCACCCGTAACTGGGTCGCAGTCTGTAACCTTCACGAGCTTACCCTTCAGGACCCAAAGGTTACATTCGATAAACACCCGATCTCCCTCAATCTTATATGGGAGGTTTATCCGAGTGTTCCAGTAGTTCGTAACGTTCATCTTGTACTCGGCTTCGAAGGTTAGGTCCTCGATCAGTGAGTCTATAACCTTTATCGCCACATAGTTCCCGCCCAAGCTGAAGGCTACAACCCTCGGCGGGTTCCTTACAGTCACGTTCGGTACGTTACCTATAAGAACCTTAACGACTCCTGTCTCGTTAGTTGTCCTAAGCGGCGTGCGTATCTCAGATATCCAATCAGAGGTGATCACCGCCGTCACCGAGACGTTTGAGATTGGCATGTCAGTCCTGTAATCTCTTACGCGGAAGATTACCCATAGGGCTATGTTAGCCTCTTCGACACCCTCTGGGGAGCTGAATGAACATGTCACAGAGTATAAGATTATGGGAATTAGAACTAACAATATTGGAAGTATACGGAGTTCTTCCCTAGCCTTGGCGTCTCCCAAGGATCTCCCCCCTACTTCCTAATTCCAATCTCAACAGCGGTCTTGTTTATTAACATCACCATTAGATATTATCTTTTCTCAATTATATGGAAATATTTATGGAGATTATGGTTGGGCAGCATCTATCTCACTTCTCTACCACCCAACTCCATTAGTTTAGCCTCATACTCCTCTCTCAGCTTCCTGTATAGTTGGTAGTCAACTAAGCCATTCTCGTACATGGACTCCAGCTTCAACAGTACGTTCCTATATTTCCTTATCTTGAAGGGTTTCTTCAACTTCTGCCTCTCCAGTATTAGGGTGAAGATCACGAGGGGGAATGAGACGAACGCCACCATTAACCAAAAACTCATATGAGGGTTACACTTAATCACGCTGAAGTATTCGCTGTCAAGGGTTACGACTATTGAGCCGTAATAGATCCCATAGGAGCAGGAGATCTCGTATACTCCTGATGGAAGCGAGTAGGAGATGTACCCATTATCGTCGGTTTTTAGCTCCAGCGTGAAGCTTAGGTGTGCACCGTAAGTCATCCTCTTGCTTAGGATCACTCTGGCCCTTGGAAGGGGATTTCCAAAGGGATCGACGAACTGGAGCGTGAGCGTGAAGACCGGACACCTTATCTCCCAAACCCTACTCTTGTAGACATTTATGATGCCGGACCAGACTTCCCTCTCAAACATCTCGGCGACAACCGTGTAGTTATCGAGGTATACGCCGTCGAGCTTGATGTAGCCATCCGGATCAGGGCTACCCCTGAAGGTTAGGTGTCCACCGCTATTGTACATTGAGATCGTGACGTTCCTTAGGGGTTCACCAAGCTCGGTTATAAACCTCAAGACCAAGTAGGTCTTGTTACACTTGACCACCAGGGTCGTCGACTCCTGGAGGTTTACATCCACCACCCCTATCAGCTCACCGCCCATAACCCTAACACGGTAGGTTCCATTCCACAGATCCTCGAAGAAGGCCAATCCATCCTCGTCGGTTCTAGTCCAGTTCACTAGGGGTCCAGTCTCGTTATTCACGGTGAAGTTTGTAGGTGTGAAGAAGATAAGCTGGTCATGCAAGAAGACGAAGTGGTTCGGTAAGGGGTCACCCTCCTGATCAACGCATTTAACCGTAAGGTTGTAGGACCAACATGTAATCGTGAAGTCCCAACCTTCAGTGATGTTTATCGGCTCGTGGGTGATGAGGCGGGGCCCATACTGGGCTGAGACGTAATATACATCCTCCAACGCGTAGAGATTCTTGTACTCAACCCTTCCATCCTCATCGGTCTTACCCTCCAGGAGTAGGTGTCCCATTCCACCGCGCACCTGCACGGTCGCGTTTCCAACAGGTGAACCGGAGCCGGAGATGAGGCTCAACGTCAAGTCGACCTTGATGCACTTTAGGGTGGTTGATGTCGGCCCATGTATGGAGAGGACGTAATCCCCAACGGATTCGCCATCCGTGACCCTTATGCGGTATGTTCCATTCCAGACGCCGAAGAAGCGTACTGTCCCGTTCATGTCGGTCCCCGCTTTACCAACGAGACGGCCGACCCTCTCGGTTATCACCAGATACTCACCAGGGGCTTGTGGAGCTATTTGGTCGAAGAGGAAGACCACATGGCCCTTCAACGGCCTATCGTACTCGTCAGTTAGAGTTAGGTTTAGATCGTAAGCCCACGTTCTAATATTGAAAACACCCGACCTCGATACATTTATCGCTTGATAACCCACCGTTCGGTTTCCAGTCATGACCAGAACAATGTACGATCCGGGATCCATTTTTAGGCTGACGTATCCCAGCTCATCTGAAAGTTCACTCACGATCTGTTCTCCACTTAGGTCATATACCGTAACGTTTAGGTTCCCAAATGGGATTGTTCCGTCCCAGTCGGTTATCCATAAGGTTACATTGAACTTCGATCCTTCGTTCTGTCTAACAAGGGCTGACCTACCAGTTGGGATATAAGCCTCTAGGGTTGCCTTCTGGGTGGGGGAGAATCCGCCGAGTTTTAGGGTTAAACCAGCCGATAGGATTACTAAGAAGACTAAGGATAAGACTGTCCTTAATTTATTCCTCATGCGCTTTCCCTTATCAACTCTAAGCATCTAAATATCCTCGTATCTATATCCTCAATGTAGTTCCGGATCTCAGACATCTCTTTCTCAACACTGTTCAAGGCTCCACGTAGAGTACTTATCCTGTAGTCGTACTCGCTCTGTTCAAGCTCTCCAACGGCGAATCTAACCTCAACCTCCTTTATCTCATTTTTGATCCGTGAAGCCTTCAACTCTAAGTCCATAACCTCCTCCATCTTCTGGCTCCTTACGGTGGTCCACCTCTTAGAGATCGAGTCTAGACGTTTCTGGCAGATGGACTTAGCCCTCTCGATCTCCTCTGATCCACCGATTATGGATGCCCCCTCCTTGATGAGGTAGAGGTACTGCTCGATTATCGATATCTCCTCATCTACGGTTAGTGATGAAAGGGCTGAGTCTATCCTCGCTATGAGCTCCTTCCACTCATGTAGGGGTGCATAAAGCCTCCGCTTTAGGTCTATGTCCTCTTCCAACCCTCTATAACTCTCAGACTCCTCAAACTCCCTAATCCCTATCTTCTCCTTTGCCCACTCAAGTTTGGCCTTCGCCTTTGCCAGCTCCAAAGTTTCTCTCAGCCTATATATCTCCTTAATCGAGATTGATAGTTGTGTTCCCAGCTCTTTGAGGATTATGTTATATGCGCTCTCAGGGATCTCTCCCGACTTGAGCATCTTCTTAAGCTCGTTCAGCTTTAGTGATGTCTCCTTAACCTCCTTGACGTAGGTTTGGAAGGCTTTTAGAACCTCATTTGTCTCGTTCTCTATCTGTTTGGCGGATATGGGCTTTGTTATCGGCCTTCTCTCTTGGGGTTGAGGCTGGATTTGAAAAATCTCCAGTTGCTTCTGGTAGGGGTCAAATATTCCACCTTTCTGTTTATTGGAGGATTTGCTCAACCGTTTGAGAAGAAAGCCCAACAAACTCCTTCCCCTTTAATATGATAGATTATTACTCTCCTACTTTAGTATTATAAAGTCGTGCCGGATATTTATGTTTTCTCTATCCCTTTCCCTCTCAAGGCTTCTGACGAAGTCTATGAAGTCGTCTCTGAACTCTTTCGCCTCAGCAACCTTGAGGATCGCCTTCGGGCTCGTCCTGTTCATCTCGCAGTATAAGCCGAGGGTACGGAGATAAACCATAGCCATAACCTTAGAGCATGCAGAGAGATTCTCAAACCACCACCTAACATCCGCATCCTCGAGGAGATAAGCATACTTAGACTGCATCCCTCATCAAGAATTAATGGTGTAAGTCATAAGGTTCTTGGTAAGCTGAGGGAGTTCAATGAGAAGCTGAGGGAGCCGAAGCCAAGAGAGGGTTCGTAGGTTCCTCTCTCCTTATCTCCGCTTTGTAAATCT
>QMYL01000081.1 GCA_003662645.1 Candidatus Bathyarchaeota archaeon | reverse complement strand
TCAAGATACTTGGGGTTCACCTCCAAGCCATATATGGGGTAGACACCGCTGGAGATTCTTGAGAGAGCCTCATCCGCAACCCTCCTGAAGACCTCTAGATCCAAGAACTCAAGCTTGAAGAAGGCGTAGTCGCCACCTCTGAAGCGCCCGGGCGGGATCCCCCTAGCCATCAAGGCTGCCTCTATGGGGATCGTTCCTCCGCCACACATTGGGTCGACTAGGGGTTCCTCAAAGCTCCAACCGCTGATCATCAACATCGCTGAGGCTATGGTTGTGTTCAAGGCTGCCGGGTGGCTGAAGACCCTGTAACGCCTCTTATGGAGGGCCTCCCCGGTTGTATTTATACCCATTATGAACTCCCCATCTCTCACAAGGACTAGAAACTCAACATCCGGGTTTTCCAGGTCCACCCTCAACCTGTGGCCTGTATCCCTCCTGAAGCTATCGATTATGGCCCTCCCAACCTCGGAGGCTACATCCATTGATGTAAAGTTATGCTTGCCGCTCCGCTTAGCCCTAACGGCGAAGGACTGACCTTCCGTGATGAAGCTCGCATAATCCAGAGCCGAGGCCGATGAGTATATATCATCCAAACCTATCCCTGAGCCGAAGGATTTACGCAATAGGAGTATCACAACCCTATTAATGGTCCTAGAGCAGTAATTCACCCTAAAGATAGACTCAACATCACCGCTGAAGAAGATTTTACCAACATCAACCGAGGCAGGGCGGCCCGTCAAAGCCTCAACCTCGGAGGCGGCCACATCCTCCAAACCATTAACGACTGTAGCGAAAAGATCAAACAATTCCTGCACCTCCCTCGGTAACGAAATGGTATGTTACTGGTACTAACTCTGATATCTTCCTTGACCATCCACCACATACCATCTCTATCCTCCATCATCCATTAAAGGGAAGATTTGATAGAATAAACCTTAATGTTAAATGGGCTTGCGGAGGAGGTATGGTTTGGAGTTCTCGGAGTTTGCGGATCTACCTGTCATAGACTGCCATGCCCACTTTAAAAGGGGTGTGAAGAGCCTTGAAGAGTTGGTTAGTGAGGGTGAGACCCTCATCGAGGTCATCAGGAGGGGTAGGTTGAGGCAGATATACATAACCGGCGAGTATGCTGGCCTATACTTGAAGGTTAAGTATCCAGGCCTCTTCTATGCTGGCGGTAGGGTTCCAGCCCCATATGTGGATGGGATAGGGAGGAACCCCGTGAAGGATTGGGATAGATACATGGACGAACTCATCGAGGTTGGGTTTGACGGGATAGGTGAACTCGTCTCAAAGCCGGCGGAGAGGAGTAGGAGGATACCCCTGAACAGCCAATACTACGAGGGGTTCTGGGATAAGTGTGAGTCAGCCGGCTACGCTGTTCTATGCCATGTAGCCGACCCCGAGGAGTTCTGGGATGAGAGGCTAATACCAGAATGGGCCAGGGAGAAGGGTTGGGGCTACTACCACGGCGACTTCCCCAGCAAGGAGGAACTCTACGCGGAGATGCACCAAATACTTGATGAGCATCCACGCTTGAAGATAGTCCTCTGCCACTTCTATTTCATATCGGCAGATCTGGAGAAAGCCGAGGGGTTCCTAAACCAATACAAGAACGCGAACCTTGACCTAGCGTTGGGGGTGGAGTTGATGTATAACATATCTAGGCGGAGGGACGATTGGAGGAGCTTCTTCATCAAGCATCAGGACAGGATACTCTTCGGGACCGATATAGGGGTGAGCCAAACCCTCCAAGAGCATCTGGATAGGGTGTGGCTCCTAAGGAACTTCCTTGAGTCCGATGAGGAGTTCTACACACCAGAGACCGCTGATCCACTACTCACTAGGTATAGGGAACCATACGTAGGGCTGAACCTACCGCGCCACGTTCTATGGAAGATATACGCCGGAAACTTCATGAGGCTCTGGGGGGAGAAGCCGAGGGATGTGGACTTGGAAATGGCCATAGCTAAATGTGAGGAGAGGGGAGAAAGATTCATAGCTGAAGCATTAAGGGGGCTGACGGGTTAGAATCGAAAATCATTCCCTCCATTCCCTAATTAGGTATTTCGGCAGCCTCTCTTGGTATAGGGCGTCCTTCAGCAGCATGCTGACGCTTATCCAATCCCTCAACCCCACCGTGAACCTTGAGGATATGTAGTTTAGGGCCTCCTCGAGCGTGTTAAACCTCGCATAATCCCTCTTTAGGGCTTCCCTTACGCATTCCCTGTTTATCCATACCCCCAAGGGCATTATGTACCCCGGCCTTATCTCCCTGAGGGCTAGGACCTCAGCCTGTCTACCCTCATTGGCGAGGTATTCGGCCACCGCCAACCTCACCGCGTAGTAGCACCCCCCAATCGATGCGTATGTTGTCCTGCCCTTGTAACCCTCCCAGTCCCCTCCTAAGGCTATATTGTTGCTACCCGGGTTCCACGTCGTTCCGGGGTACCAGGCTTCTATCCACTCATACTTCCAGCTTCCGGGCATCAGGAGGACGATGTAACGGTTCTCCAGATAGTTGAACTCGTAGACCCTATACTCGTTTATCGTCCTGCTAGACCTCTTTATCCTCTCCTCTATGAGGCGTCTGGATATGGTTGAGTCTACGGCGGTTATGCTCCATCTGGTTGGGACTATCCTCCTCTGCCTCTTCAATCCGAAGGCCCCTATGCTGAAGGCCCTCTGTATCTTCGAGACTGGAACCCCGTTGAGATATAGATCCAAGACCGCCTCCTCTGCTTTGAGGTCAGTGTCGGAGTAGGCCTTCTCAATCCTATGGTCGGTCTTTACGCTTCCAACCTCCATGCTCCTTAGAACGGCTGATGGACCCATCGGTTGGACTTCGCTGTCTAGGAGTATCCTCTTTGAGGGTTTCCTCTTGAAGGTCACCTCTGTGTCTACTGGTTCCCTGGAGAGAGCCAACTCTAAGGTTTGGTCTACAAACCTCCCGGCCTTAGCTACCTTCTTGACGTTGACTCTAAACTTACTCCTTACGAGTGAGGTTCTGAAGCCTACTATCTCGTCTATTGTCTTCCCAATCCACTTCTCCGGGGTGTCCATCAGCGAGGTATCTCCAACCTCCGGCGGGACTAGGGGGCCTGCGTAGACATAAGGGTATCCAACCCTCCCCACGAAGACTCCCGGCGGCGAGGAGCCCATCAAGGATTCCCCATCAACCAGCCTACTGACCTTGATTAGGGAATAGAGCTTTGTGAGGGCTGGGCATCTAGGCTTCCCGCAGAGCCTCTTGCTTCCCCTGCAGATTAGACATAGGCTCCCCTCGAAAGCCTCAACCTTCACCCCGGAATCTTCCAGGTTCAGGTCTCCAGCTATCTCGACATCGTTTATGACGTGCTCTATCCACGGTATCTTCTTCTTAACCCTCTTCACGAACTTCTTACCGTGAAGCCTCTTGGTTCTCCCCCTAACCATCCCGGAGGGCACCAACCAAAAATAAGGTTGACCAATTATATAAGCAACTAAGGCAACAGCATTCTAGGGGTATCAGTAATATTTTTATGAAAAACGGTGTTATCTATAGCGAGGAAGAAGCGAGGCATGCTTAGTTTACAATTGGTGGAGTATGGATGCCCGAGATGGTTGTGAAACTCAGAGACGTAGAGACCACATACGAGGGGGAGCACCTACCAGCCATAAAGGACATAAACCTCCAGGTGGACCTAAGTGAGTTCCTGGTAGTCGTCGGACCGAACGGGTCTGGAAAGACAACGTTACTGGAGACCATAAACGGGCTACTAAAGGTCACCCACGGCGAGGTTATAGTCTTCGGCCACGATATGGCCCGCAACCCCTCGAGGGTTAGGAAGGATATAGGCTACGTACCCCAAGACTTCCTATCTGAACCGTCAGCCCCCTTTATAGTTAGGGACGTTGTCCTTATGGGTAGATACGGGAAGCTCGGCGTGTTGAGGAGGCCCGAGAGGAGGGACCTTAAGATAGCCGAGGAGGCTATGCGCCTCGTCGGGATAGACGGGTTCGCCGATAGACCGATAGGTAAGCTCTCCGGCGGTGAACAGCAGAAGGTTATGATAGCTAGGGCGATCGCCCAGGAGCCTAGGCTCCTCCTCCTTGATGAGCCCTTCAGCAACCTTGATATAGACTCTAGGAGGAGGATGTCCGACACACTCTGTAAGCTCCACGACGAGAGGGGGTTAACGACCATAATGGTAACCCATGACCTACTATCAATACCTGAGAGATGTGACAGGATTATAGTTATGGATAGGGGTAGGATAATCGTAGATGGGGAACCTAAATACGCCATGCAGAAGGCTGAGGATCTAAACATACTCGTCAGGGGGTTGAGCCTATGATACCCCTACCAATCCAGATAATCATAACGGCGATAACGGCGTCCATACTGGCAGGTATAACATGCTCACTGATCGGGGTATTCGTAGTCCAGATGAAGCTCTCATCCATAGGCTTCTGCATGTCCCACGCAGCCTTCGCGGGGGCAGCCCTCGGGCTCCTACTCTCGACGGACCCGTTAATTACAGCCCTAGCCTTCGCAACGGTGATAGCCCTAATCCTTGGACCCCTCTCTGAGAAAGCTAAGCTCTCACCGGAGGTTATAATTGGGATAATGTTCTCCTTGACGATGGGGTTGGGGTTCATCTTCCTTAACTTCACTCCGGGGTTGGCTGCCACACGGCAGGCTCTCGGCATACTCTGGGGAAGCATCTTCTCGGTGACGATCGACGACCTCATCCTCTTGGGGTTGTTAACATTCTTCATAGTCCTGCTTCTCATACTCTTCTTCAAGGAGTTCCAGGCGTTGATGTTCAACAGAAAGCTCGCCGAGGCTTCGGGGATAAATACAAGCCTCTTCTACTTCCTCATACTCTTCCTCATAGGTGTCACCGTCGCCTTCTCCCTCAAACTCGTCGGTGGGCTCCTAGTCTTCGCCTTAATAGTTAACCCAGCCTCCTCGGCGCTACAGTTCATCTACGACTTGAAGAAGGTTATGGTTGTCTCACCGCTGATAGGGGCCTCAACATGCCTATTGGGGTTCTTCTCGTCTCTGCTCCTAAACTTCCCGATAGGCTCCTCAATAATAATAGTCTCGTCCTTCACCTTCTGCGTTTCGGTGATACTCTCCCCAAAGAGGAGGAGAGGTTAACCTTTAACTCCTGATCCTTTAATTCGGTCGAAAGTTTTAAAAGTAATACTATTTAATTAATTTGTAATACCATAACGTCCGGAGGCTACGGAATGAAGAGATCAAAGACGCTCACACTCGCGATGTTAACCTTAGTAACCCTACTCCTATTGGCCAGCTCAACCCAGCAGGCTGTGAAGGCGGAACCAGATAGTGGTGAGGAAGGCAAGCCCCTAGTCGTATGCACGACTACGATACTCTCATCCTTCGCTGAGCAAGTTGGGGGAGAGTATGTAACCGTGATTTCAATAGTTCCACCGGATGTATGCCCAGCCCACTACGACATAACCCCAAGCGACGTATACGCCGTCAGCAGGGCGTCGTTGATCCTATACTCAGG
>QMYL01000080.1 GCA_003662645.1 Candidatus Bathyarchaeota archaeon | reverse complement strand
CCATCTTCTCGGTTCTTGTTAGTGGCGCCCACCCAACGGCTGCTGATGTGTCGTTCGCCCCTAAGGTTCTGCCCCCCCTACGGAATATATCGGTTAGGGCTGAAGATCCGGGTTTTATCTCTATCTGGTAGCGTAGGTGCTCCTCCGGGTCGACAAATCTCAAGTTCTTCTCTATCCATTCCTTCGCCGTCTTTATGGCTATCTCCCCGACCGGTATCTCCTCCCCATCAACTTTGTATGTCGCCCTATCCCCGAAGATCAGCTTCATCGGCTCCTTCACTATTCCGCCGCCAAATCTGGTTTCAACCTCCCCGGCCACTAGTAGGGCTTTATCTATGTTGTGGTGCATTATCCTGCCGAACCTCTTTAGGTATTCCATGCTCAGCTTGACTGAGACGTCGTTCATTATCGAGTCGCATATCGTGTCTGGATGTCCGAGGCCCTTCCTCTCCACTATCTCGAGCATCTGCTCTTCAAGCGGGGTCTGCCTCAATCCATTTATGATTATGTTTCTACTCCCCATCTGACCCCCCTTATCTCCTCGCCTTAACCTTCGACCTATAGAGGCTTAGCCTTAATATTAATATACCTTATGATATTAAATCTATATAGAAAATAACTAGAGGTTATCAGATGATAGTTAGAGGTTCCCTTCTTAGGAAGCTGAGGATAGAGTCCGGATTGACGCAGAGTCAGTTAGCTAAGTTGGTAGGGGTCTCACAAGCCCACATAGCCAAGATAGAGGGGGAGAAGGTAGACCCGAGACTATCAACGGTGAATAAGATACTCCAAGTACTCATCGAAGGCGGGGGGAAGAAGTGTAAGGAGATAATGACCGAGGGGGTTATCTCAACCAGACCCAACGATAAGATAAGGAAGGTCAGTGAACTGATGATGAAGCATGCCATATCTCAGTTGCCAGTTATGGATGGGGACAGGGTTGTCGGAACGATAACTGAGGAGGATATAATAAAGAACCTGAGCTCAACCATCTCAGACGAAAAGGTTGAGAAGGTTATGAGTCCACCGCTACCAAGCGTCCCCGAGAATACGAACATAAGCATGATAAGACCCTTACTGGAAGCCTACCCGGGGGTGCTTGTAACCAGAAACGGAAAGGTTGTCGGTATAATAACCCGCTCAGACCTATTGAAGGTCATCTCAAAACTACTATGAGGCTGAGGGTATATGAGCCTAGAAGCCTTCAAGGAGGAGTCCCGTAAAGTCATCTCGGCAATGAGGAACCACCCATCTAGGGAGGCAACCCTAATACACCACGACGATGCGGATGGTCTATGCTCAGCAGCTATAATAAAGGCAGCCCTAGAACGTGAGGGATACAGGGTTAAACCGCTCTGCCTCGAGAAGGCCTACCCGGAGGTTTTGGAGTCCCTCCATAGGGGTTCAGGCGGGATAATCATCTACGCCGATATAGGCTCAGCCCACGCAGATCTGATCTCAAGGCTCAATGAGGGTAGGAACCTAACGGTAATACTCGACCACCACAATCCGAAGCCCGCCGGGGACCGGATGGTCCACGACCTAAACTTGGAGAATTACGGCTTCAGGGGTGAGGAGGACTTCTCAGGTTCGACATGTTGCTACCTATTCTCGAAGCTCCTGAACGAGGAGAACACAATGCTCTCATATCTAGCCCTGGTTGGGAGCCATGAGATACCAGTCGGGATAAAGGGTCTAAACAAACTGGTCCTGGAGGAAGCCTTGAATGAAAGGGTCGTGGAGGCTGAGAGGAATAAGCTGAGGATAAGGAGGTTTGGGATAACCATCGACAGGATGTTCTCGATGCTCCAAGTTTTGGGTTCGGTTGGATACTACACCGGTGGACCGGAGGCTGGGATAAGAGCATGCTTAGAAGGAATATCCGACACGACTAAAAGAATGGTTCAGATGCTGGAGGAGAGGAGGAAATCGATCAACCGAAGGGTCCTCGGAATGCTCTATAGACAGCGCCTAAGAGAGACCGAACACATCCAATGGTTCGACGTCGGCGACATGTACAGGGGCATGGGCTCAAAAGTGATAGGCCAGTTCTGCTCATTCCTATCCTACCAGAGGAGGCTGATAAGGCAGAATAAGTACATAATCGGCGTGATGAACCTACAGAACGATATACCCGGCTGGGGGAGACTGAGCGGAACGCTAGCCAAGGCCTCCATCAGGGCGCCAAAACCCCTCAGACAGATGATAGATGAAGGTGAGGTTCCCAGCGCGGTTGACCTCCTAATCGAGGCCTCGAAGGGTTTCGGTATCGCTGACGGGCATGAGTATGCGGCTAACGTGGTCATGCCGAGGGATATGAAGGTCAAACTCATAGAGAGGGCTGAAGAGGTAGTAAGTGACTTCAGAACCACCAGTTAACCTTAAATCCGCAAATACCGATCCTCTTTCTGAGGTGATTACTTGAGCGGAGAGGAACTATATGGTAGAAGGATCGTCTTTAAGAGGAGGGGCCTAGTTGATGTTGAGGACTTCGTTTTAAGGGATCCTGGTGAGGGTGAGGTCTTAATAAGGACGGTCAGCACGCTAATCAGCCCCGGGACAGAGACAGCGTTCTTAATGGCCCTCCCGAATACAAGCCAGATATTCCCTCAGTATCCGGGTTACTCGAACGCAGGGGTTGTAGAGAGGGTTGGGGAGGGAGTGAAGACCATTAAGGTTGGAGATAGGGTTGCATCCCCCAAACCACACGCAAGCCATGTGATAGTCAAGGAGGATGAGTCCTTCATCATACCGAACGGCATCTCCTATGATGAGGCCTCTTTCTTCATGTTGGGCGCCATAGCGTTACAGGGTATCCGCAAGGCTATGATAGAGTTGGGTGAGTCCGTCGTTGTGGTTGGTCAGGGTTTGGTCGGTATACTCGCCCTCCAACTGGCTAAGTTGAGCGGCGGCATCCCCGTCATAGGGATAGACCTATACGATTACAGGTTGAACCTAGCCTCTAAGCTTGGGGCGGATTACACGGTCAACCCTCTGAGGGAGAACCCCGAGGAGAGGGTTAGGGAGCTGACGGATGGGAAGGGTGCAAACGTTGTTATAGAGGCAACCGGGAGCCCTAAGGCGATCCCGACAGCCCTCAAGCTGGCATGTATGCGTGGTAGAGTCATCCTTCTGGGGAGCACGAGGGGTGAGAATACCGTAAACTTCTATAGGGATGTACACAAAAGGGGCCTTCATATAATCGGGGCGCATGACACCGTAAGGCCGCGTTATGAGTCCTCCTATGGCTTCTGGACCGCAAGGGATGATAGTAAGCTTGTGTTGAGACTCATCGAGAAGGGTCTTCTCAGGGTGAAGGAGCTCATAACTGCAAAGGTGAGCTATAAGGAGGCTGGGGAGGCCTATCGTAAACTTATGGAGTCTAAAGGGGAGGTCATAGGGGTAATCTTAGACTGGAGAGAACTCTAAAGTTCTCTAAACTTGACAAACCACCTCAACCCTTGGCGGCTCGATGTAGCATTGATACTTCTTTTCTATCTCCGCTCTTGCAGCATCCCCCTCATGGATTAGTACTCTATACATAAAGCCTACAGCCTCTCCATGTTTTATCTCCATATCCCCCCTCAATCTTGGGTTTCTCTCGAAGATCGAGACTCCTAGGCAGTTTGCTGCGAATAGTCCATAGGCTCTCACATGCCAGTACGTTGGGTGTCTGGGGTTTTGTGGATGGTCCATTATGGTTATCCCTAACCATCTTGAGTCCGCGACTCCGGAGTAATCGCACCACCTTGCGCGTCTACCCCAGCATTCCTCCTCACCAACCCCGCCCTCCGAGTTCTCTATCCTACCGCCCGATAAACCCCTCATAGATGGTGTGACCCTGAGGGAGATTAGGCCTCCCTCCTTTGTGTCGCCTAAGGTTACATCACCATAGGAGGCTCTAAAGCTGACGTTGAAGTCGATTATTCTGTCCCCCCTAATCGTCCTCCATATCCGTATATCCCTCAACTCATCCATCAGCGGGTTGCCACCATGGTCGGTCCATACATTCAGGGCTACGACGCGAGCGTAGACGTCGCCAGACTCCAACCTCTCGAAGTTCTTATGCCTTATGTATCCATGGTTTCTCGACTCGGTCCAGCAATCGACTCCGTTTACATCTCCATGTGCAACCCAGAAGGAGCGGTGGTGAACGTGATCTTTAGGACCATCCTCGGTTAAGCATACCCCGCCTGGAGCGTTCAATGGGTACATGTATGGCCTAACCCTATCATAACCGTACAGATACCTCGTTACGAGTTCCTCTCCCTCGTGAATCTCTAGGATATCACCCTTCACCTTAGTTATTGACATATGTGGCTTTTCTCTCCTCGCTTCAGCGATCCTCAATTTATACTCCCTTGGTACCTCTGCCTTCAGGTCCTCGTCTATCCATGAGGCTGTGATCTTCCCATTTAGGATACTGAGCTGGCATGGAACCTCCTCGCCGTCCTCTCTCTCTAAGTAGGCCCTACCTCCAATTTTGAGGGTTCCCGGTAGAGTTGCGGTTATAGGGCAAGCCTCAATGTTACGGGTTGGATACACCCTGATCATTAACTCTCTCATGCGGATCAGTCTCCTCCTAGCTTAAGAAGAGGGGCTCCAAGTTTTTTAGGCTTTCTTTCGATGGCATGTAGAGAACATAGTGTGGATATCTCTCCATCAAAGAGGGTGACAGAGGCCTTTAAAGGGTCTTGATGGTGGTCTGATGATCTACGGAGAGATAGGGCTAAATGTACCACTAGAGAACACAGAAAATATGCTCAGAGCCCTATATGATTATGGCCTCCTCGTATAGGGTTAGCTGGGATGAATGAGGTATGAACCCAAACTCCGCAACTTTAGAGAGAATTGCAACTAACCCAAAAAATTATTAAATAATAAACTATATATATCAGCAAGAGGAACCCAATCAGAAAGTTAAGAAGGCTTGTGTTATGGAGAGAGCTATGGCTGTTGAGGTAAGAGATGTCCACAAGGTATATCACCTAAGAGGCGAGGATATCCACGCCCTGCGTGGGATAAACCTCTCAGTGCCACACGGTGAGTATCTCTCCGTTATGGGTCCATCAGGCTCCGGTAAGACCACATTATTTAATATGATAGGTGGAATAGACACACCAACGAAGGGGAACGTCCTCATCGATGGCGTAGACCTATCCGACATGAAACCCAATCAGATAGCGTGGTTGAGGTGTAAAAAGGTCGGTTACATCTTCCAGACCTTCAACTTGATCCCGATCCTCACAGCCAAAGAGAATGTAGCCCTACCCATGATCTTCCTCGGCGTACCCCGAGAGGAGAGAGAGAAGAAGGCGGTCGAGCTCCTGAAGCTGGTCGGTCTAGGAGACCGGATCGACCATAGACCGAACGAGCTCAGCGGAGGCCAGCAGCAGCGTGTAGCCATAGCTAGGGCTTTGGCTAATGATCCCGCCCTCATCCTAGCGGATGAGCCGACTGGAAACCTAGACCTGAATACGGGTTTCGCCATCGTCCAACTTCTATACCGCCTCAAGGTTGAGAGGGGTACAACTATCATCTG
>QMYL01000079.1 GCA_003662645.1 Candidatus Bathyarchaeota archaeon | reverse complement strand
GATCTAGACCTTCAAGACGGGAAGATGTAAAGGAAAGAAGAAAGGTTCAAATAGAAAGTTAATCTTTGATGAGGCTCACCCGTAAGATTCCATATGGATCGACCTCCATTAGAAGCCTAAGGAAACTCGTTGAGAGGTACGGAAACGCCAAGATCGTAGCGACCGGCCTGAACTATAAAGAGAGGCTTGATTCCTTGAGGCTCCTCCGCAAATCGGAGAACTTCTATATCGAGTTATCTATGGACTGTGGAGTTGAGGCGGCTCGATGGTACACGGAGAGAGCTGGCTCTGAGATGATACTTATGGGGACGGGTTTCTCCCTCTTCTACCCAATGATAGGTGTGGCCAAGGTCTTAAAGGCTAGGATATCGGATGAAGATAGGGTCAAGATACTCCATGAGAACGCGGCTAGGCTCTTCGGATTATAAAGAGAAGCGCTGAATTCGGTATAGGCGTTAGAACACTGAAGGATACTATGGAAAACCCTAGATGTTACCCTACGATACTGTTAAGTCGGCGGCTTCCTCAATGCCCCCTGTTCTCGGTTTAGGGGAGCTCGAGGCTAATGGGGAGGAGCCTCATTTGACCTATCAAGAAGAGAGGCAGGGTTCCTCTCAACCCTATCTTGGCATGTTGTTATCTACACTAGGAAAGACTTAAATCCAACTTGAGATGAGCAAGAGAGATCAAGGTGTGGTGGGTGCCCATTAATATTCAGTTTCTAAATGCGATCTCCAACGAGAATGTGAGAATTAGGGAAGAGAGGAGTAAGAGTGGTGATCAATTCTATAGAGGGATAGTATCCCTATACGTTCAGGTTCGCAGGGAGGGCAAGACCGATATCGAGGCAACCATCGATAGGGCGAAGGATCTAGGGGTGAACTGCTTCACCTATCTAATTTACGGTAAGGATGACTTTGATCTCTTTCCAGAGTTCTGTTCGGAGGCGAGGAGTGAAGGAATAGAGGTGTGGGTTTACCTCGTCCCACCCTCTGAGGCGCCCATAGGAAGAGATAGACCTCCTGAGGAGAGGAGGTATCGGCCCTTCGACCTAGACTATATAAAATGGACTGAGGAGTTAGCAAGGATCTCCCTCAACCACCCTAACTTCACCTTGTGGATGATCGACGACCTATATTATAATCTCTGGCTCTTCACACCTGAATATACTAGGGAGATCTATAAGACAATGAAGAAGATCAACCCTAAACTTAACTTTGGGGTCTGCATTTACTTCGAGCAGATCATAAGGTTCATCAATAAAGGTTACCTGCCCTACTTCGACGCTGTCCTGTGGGGCTACCAGCACGCTTACCCCTTCTACCCATACTGTGGGTTGACCGCGATAACCTTACCTTTAGAGATAAACCACTTCTACAAGACCTGTCCTGAAAAGGTTGTGATCCCATGTATATACTTCAGTCCACACTCCTCATGGCCGAAAGGAAGGCCCACAAAGGAGTACCTCGAAGAGGCGACCGAGACGGCATATGAGCAGGCGGGCATAGTCTGGGTGTATACAACACCAGCCCCAGGAACCTTCCAGTACAAAGTGCTTAAAGAGTTCACAAGCTCGATAAGGCTGGAGAAGCTATCCATATAGCCGAGAACGGAAGTAAACCACTTTTGCTCTTTTTACAACCGAGCGGAGGACGAGAACGCTCTTTAACAGGACAACCGTAAACCTAAGGCATAACCAGCACCTAAGATGGAGGAGAACCTTAGAATGCTGGAACCTATTCTGTGACATATTCATATACCACTACAACCTAAGGAGGAAACCTTAAGTTGCCACGTCCTATTGGGGGGATACTGTTAAGATAGGGTTTTAGGGGGAGGCTGCCTCTTTGAGCATTAATAGAATCTTTTGGTTTGGAGCTCTCGACCATCCAAGCCTCCTGATTTGTTTAACAACAGCCTTTTTTCTTTGTTTAACAAAGGATTTGGAATGGGGAGACGGGCTTCTCAGCCCGTTGTCTTAACAGTATCCTACGGGGAAACCGCAAGATATTTATTAATGGAATGAGAGCATAAAAGCCTTAATGAGAATAGAAGTCTAGGAGTGAGGCGGTGGGATTGTCAGAAAACAACTCCGTATTGATTGGGCGGAAACCCGTGATGAACTACGTCTTGGCTTGCATAACCCTCTTCCACAGCGGAGCTAAGGAGGTAAGCGTTAAGGCGAGAGGGCGAGCGATAAGCAGGGCTGTCGATGTTGTTGAGATAGTTAGACGTCGATTCCTACCAGACGTTAAGGTGGAGAGTATAGATATAGGGACCGAGCAGCTGCAGCCGGCTGAGGGAAGCAACACAGCCACCAACGTCAGTACGATAGAGATAACACTGACGCGTTGAGGTTTCCAGCGTGAACCAGAGTTCCGCCCCCCTTTATTTTACGGGGGGTTTAATGGTAATTGAGAGCGGAATTATGTCAATTCTGCCTGAAGAGTGGAATATTATGTCCCAAATGCCGGGAGAAAGTTAGAAGGGGCGAGATAAGTGAGACCGATATTAAGATCGCCCGCCTACTCCTAACTCTCGAAGATAAGTATCCCCCGCTCCAGGATGTGTACTTCCATAAAGCCGTAGAGGCCGACGGCGTCCTCGCCATTCTCGTCGGGCGTGGCGACGTCGCCCGTATGCTCAGTTATGGTGGGAAGATAATCAGGTTTATAGGGCAGAAGTTTAAGAAGACCGTTAGGGTCTTGGAGTATAACTCCGATGAGAGGAAGTTCCTCGAGGACCTATTCGCCCCAATGAGCATTATAACCATAAACAAGATATGGCTCCCCGACGGAACCACCGAGACCCGGGTTATACTCAAACGTGGTGGGAGGAAAGCTCCAGCGCATACAGAGGCGTTGAAGGAGATAGCGAAGAAGATACACGGCATAACCCTGAGGATCGAATTCGCTGATTGATGGCGGAGTAGACTATGAAGGTCGACAAGCTTGGAAGCTGGCGTAGAACCCATTATTCGAGGGACATAAGACCCGAACTCGACGGCGAGGAGGTTATAGTCCTAGGCTGGGTGAGGGACATAAGGGATCTAGGCGGCATAAGGTTTATAATCTTACAAGATAAGGAGGGAACGGTCCAGATAACCGTTCCACAGGATAAAGTCGATGAGGAAACCCTCAGGAAGGCCGACTCCCTGCAGAGGCAGTACTGCATAGGTGTTAAGGGTATAGTGAAGAGGATGAGTAAAGCCCCTGGGGGGGCAGAGATAATCCCGAGGGAGATGAGGATACTCGGGATAGCCAAGCAGCCACTCCCGATAGATATAACCGGCCGAACCCCGGCGGATATAGATGTTAGGCTCGACGCGAGGATAATAGATCTCCGTAGGGATGAGAACCAGGCGATCTTCAGGATACGCCACAAGGTTCTGGAGGCGACGAGGAGCTTCTTGATAAGGCAGGGCTTCATGGAGGTAAATACTCCAAAGATAATAGCCTCCGCAACAGAGGGTGGAGCAGCTCTATTCCCGATAGCATACTTCGAGCGTGAGGCCTTCCTTGCACAGAGCCCGCAACTATATAAGGAGCAGCTGGTCATAGACTTCGAGAAGGTCTTTGAAATAGGACCAACCTTCAGGGCTGAGAAGTCGCATACGAGGCGGCACCTCACCGAGTTCACATCAATCGATATTGAGGAGGCCTTCGCAACGGCTGAGGATGTGATGAAGGTTGCTGAGGAGCTGATGCACTACGTATGTAAGGTTGTTAAGGAGACCTGTAAGGAGGAACTCGAGATACTCAAACATGACGTCGAGGTCCCAAAGCTCCCGTTTAAACGGCTAACATACGATGAGGTCATCCAAGACCTCAAGGAGGTGGGCATCGAGATACCGTGGGGTGAGGATATCCCCACCGTGGCTTATAGGGCTCTCGGGAAGATACACCCATACTTCTACTTTATAACAGACTGGCCAACCAGATTGAAGCCCTTCTACATAAAGCCTAGGGATGACAACCCGGAGATAAGTGAGGGCTTCGACATGATGTGGCACTGGATCGAGCTCGCCTCCGGCGGGACCAGGATCCACGATAAGGAGCTGTTGATAAGGAGGTTAAGGGAGCAGGGTCTCTCACCGGAGTCCTTCTCCTACCACCTAAAGACCTTCGATTATGGAATGCCACCCCACGCCGGTTGGGCTATAGGTCTGGAACGGGTTGTTATGATGTTAACCGGGAGGAAGAATATACGGGAGGTCGTCCTATTCCCAAGGGATAGGTTCAGACTGACCCCATGAGATTGCCGGGGGGCACGCTCAGAACCCGGAGCCAACTAGGTCCATTGGTTTCATCACCTCCCTCAGTAGTATCGTCCCATACACGCCCCTATGCAGAGTGAAGTCCAACTCAACCATTAACCTCCCCGGGTTTAGGCTGTCCTCTGAGATCCTATAAACCTTAAAGTCCATGACCTGTGCTAATACCGGTCTCAAGCCCCCTGGGGCGCTCGCATCTCGCATGTCCTTGATGTTGAAGTCTTCCGGTTTAACCTCCTCAGATTCCAGTATCTCCCTTTCTATCTCGCCCTGTATCCCACTGGATGGGCCCTGCCTGAAGCCGATTAGAGGGATCGCTACGCCCCTTCTGTGCTCGGCGATCTCACCGTTTATCTCTTGTAATTCTCCGCTGGACGCCTTCACGGAACGCTCAGTTGGTAGACCACATCCATCCAGCTCCACAACGTAATCTCCAACCTGGGCTTTGTTTAGTGGTACGTCCTCCCTCATCCTCCGGCTTAGGAATCTATTGTACAGGTAGGACTGGTATGCTTGGACCATAAGCCTGCGAAGTTCGACCGGAAGCCTCATGAGGGCTCCAAGGTGATCCCTCGGATACTTAACGAGGTACCTCAAGACTTCCCTCTCGTAACTTAGGTGTCTCGGAAGCAGCTTGAGGGCCTTCCGGTATTCACCAATCCCCGCTAGGTATCTCGCCTCCTCGGTAGCCGGGTCCTCAGACCCTCCCCGGTATGATAGAAATAGCGACACGGCCGTCTCGTAATCCCCCTTCACGATGGAGCTTCCGATTAGGTGGGTTATCGGTCTCACAGTGCCGAACCTCTGGTGTCCGAAGTAGTTTGGCAAACCACCATATTTACCTAGACCCTGTATTGTGCGGTTTATCCTCTCCCTGACGGCTTCTGGTTTTAATTTTATGGACCTGATTGTTATGTGGAAGTGGTTCCCGAATAGGCTCCTCTGCGATATCGCCTCATCCAGGAATCTGAGGGGTCTTATGATCGCTCCCTCAACCTTCAGCTTCGGTATGAGTTCGGGCTTCACGGTGCTTATCGTGATGAACTGGGCTGTGAGGGCCCTCGCATCCTTTATCCCGGCTACGTGGATCATCCGCCAGTTAATGTTAAGCTCCTCCGCTATCCTCCTCACCGTGATCAGGGTGTCCCTGTTCCTCTTCACCATTATGCAGAGGAGGTGGCGCCCCCAACCCCTTAATCCACCCGGTTCCTCAACCTTGGATACGTCGACCTTCGCCATGGTCCCGTCGGTAAGTATCTCCTCTACAATGAAGTCCTCTGGGGTCTGCCGTATCCTGCCACCTACACCTGGGGTCTCGGTGGAGTAAACCTCAATCCCCAACCT
>QMYL01000078.1 GCA_003662645.1 Candidatus Bathyarchaeota archaeon | reverse complement strand
GGCTCTGAGAGGATGCCCGACGTAAATAAGCTCTATAAGAGGCAGATGGTCTTCTCAGACTACGTGACGACGAATGAGTACGTTGACAGCGAGGTCTTCGATGCTAAGCCGTACAGGACGATATTGGTCTACGTCAAGAATAAGCACAGTGAAAACTCGGTGAATGTTAGGGTTCTGGGCTTCATGGGTAAGAGGTGGAGGGAGCTCATACCGGAGGTGATCCTGAGCGCCGGGTCAGAGCTTTATGAGATGTTGAAGGAGGGTGTAAGCTTGGTCAAGATACAGGCCAAGTCGGCTTCGATGAATAAGGAGGGGATAATAGAGGCCTCCATAGAGGGGTTAAGGTAATCTGAGTGGAATATTGATCAGTAGAAGAAGAGAGGAGTCATGAGTAAATTGAGCCCGAAGGTTAAGAGTTTAGACCGGAAGGAACTGGTCGTCAAGAGCTTGGAGGAGATAGGTAGGAGGATATGCGGGCAGATAGAGAACGGCGAGTTTCCCTGGATAGAGATGAAGAGCAGGTCGACGAGTAACATATTCTACAGCCCCGAGCTTAGGCAGTACGCCCTCGGCGAGAAGACTATTAAGAGGAGCGCCAGGGTTGTCAGCCACCTACGCCCCTTCACACAGATGGTCTGGACCGCCTACTTCGTCCGTGAACTGATAAGGCAGAGGAAGACGAGCACCCTGAGGGATGTCTACTACTCGGCGCAGGCCTACGATATAGCCTTCGACGACCAGTCGGAGTCAGATAACATAATAACCGACCTAGAGACGGTGATAGGTTACCCACGTGAGGACTTCAACGTCTTCCCTGAGGAGCGTTCAGCGGTATTCGGAGACCTAACCATCCGGTATACGGTTCCAGGATACGAGAATAGACGGTTAAACCTGACATCACATCCGGATGGCATGATGATAGGCCCAGCCCTAACAAACGCCAAGTTCGTGAAGACGACTGCCGATAAGGTTATAGTCATCGAGAAGGGCGCCATGTTCACAAGGTTCATAGAGGAGCAGGTTTACAAGAAGTTCAACGCCATACTGATCTACACCTCAGGCCAAGCGCCACGCTCAACCAGATACTTCATAAGGAGGCTGAACAACGAGCTTGGGCTCCCAGTCTACATATTCACCGATGCGGATCCGTGGGGTATGCATATAGCCATGGTCATAATCTCAGGCTCGGCGAATGCGGCCCATCTAAGGGAGTTGACGACCCCAGATGCCGAGTGGGCGGGGGTCTGGGCGTCGGATATAGTCAACTACAAGCTGCCGAGCGAGAAGCTGAGCCCGCTGGACATAAAGAGGTTGAGCGAGCTCAGTAAGGACCCGAGGTATAAGGGTGGCATATGGCAGAGGGAGATAGCGAACTTCATGAAGATAAAGAAGAAGTGTGAGCTTGAGGCCTTCTCGAGGTATGGGCTCACCCACATAGTTGATAAGTACCTGCCGGAGAGGTTGAGCGAGCTGGGTGCCTAGATCATTCCTCGTTAGGGGGCTGGTTGGTTGAGTGAGGATGCGCCGACGGGTCTGATACTGGCCGAGAAGTTGATGGGTATAATCATCTTGATAATGGGCGTGCTCCTCTCCTATTACACATACGAGAATATCGAGGCTGCTGGAGTATCAGCCGTCGTATTCATAATAGCCGGGATAGCCCTGATAATCCTTGGAATAATCATGTTGATAGCGAAGACGAGTTAGTTCATCGGCGTCCACCATCCTCTATGCACCCAACCTCCTTTTTGTAGGAAATCTTTATCTCAGACCTAACCATAAAGACCTTGGAGCCTATGTCAATTAGAGATAAGAGACTACACCTCGAGATGGGGAAGGTCGTCTATGGACCGGTTAGGTCCAGGCGGTTCGGTCTATCACTTGGGATAAACCCGCTCCCCCTCATGAGGAAGACTTGCTCCTTCGACTGCGTCTACTGCCAGCTCGGTAGGACAGACAACCTACTGGTAGACCCAAGCGGGTTGAGGGATTACCCAACCCCAAGCCAGATAGCCGATTCACTTAGGTGTAAGTTGAAGAGTCCAGGTTTAAACCCGGATGAGATAGATGTCGTAACCTTCTCCGGGAATGGGGAGCCAACCCTAAACCCCAAGCTCGGCGAATCCGTCAGGCGTGTGAGAGAGGTCCTAGGGGAATTCGGACTGGACGTCCCGATAATAATACTGACAAACTCCTCTCTCCTGGGATGCGGGAGGGTTAGGGAGGGACTAGCCGAGTTCGATCTTGTCGTGGCCAAGCTCGACACAGCGGATCAGGAGAGGTTCCTCAGGATAAATAGACCCGTCGTTGATATGGAGGTTATGGACATAATTAAGCACCTTGCAACTTTGAAGAAGCTGATTGGGGATAGGCTCATCGTGCAGGTTATGGTTATAGACTCAACAGATGAGGGGTTAAGGAATTACGGACCTGAGGAAGCCTCTAGGATGGCTGAACTCCTCTCGGGTGTAAACCCAAAGCTAGTCCAGGTATACACGATAGATAGACCCCCATCGGAAAGCTCGGTCTTTAAGGCATCGGGGGAGAAACTCTCGATCGTGGCGGAAGCCCTAAAGGAGAGGCTTGGTGAGGACCGCGTAAAGGTCTATTATTGACCGGTTTTTCTCCTCAACACCTCCAGAATCTCCTTTACAGCCCCCTCCAAACCCAAGAAGACAGCCCTCGAGATTATGCTGTGCCCTATACTAACCTCAAGGAGGTTGGGGAGTTCAGCGACTGGACCAAGGTTGCGGACGTTCAAACCGTGCCCCGCGTTGACCCCAAGGCCCAGCTCCCCCGCCACATGGGCGGCGTGGTTGAGCCTCTCCAGCTCCATCTCCCTCTCCTCAAGGGTTGATGCCTCCGAGTACGCCCTCGTGTTCAGCTCCACCCTGTCGGCTCCAGCCTCCTTGGCGGCCCTAATCTGTTCATCATCTGGTTCAACGAAGATGCTGACCCTGATCCCGGCTTCACGCAGCCTCTTCACAGCCTCCTTAACGGCCTCCATATTCTTAATTACGTCCAGCCCTCCCTCCGTCGTCCTCTCCCCCGGCCTCTCGGGTACTAGGGTGCACTGGTCAGGCTTCACCTCTAGGGCGAAGTTCACCATCTCCTCAGTAATGGCCATCTCGAGGTTCAACTCGGTCTTCACGATACTCCTGAGGAGGCGGACATCCCTCTCCTTTATGTGCCGCCTATCACCCCTAAGGTGGACGGTTATCCCATCTGCCCCGGCGAGTTCACAGATGACGGCTGCCGCAACCGGGTCGGGTTCGATCCCTCCCCTAGCCTCACGGAGGGTGGCAACATGGTCAACGTTAACGCTGAGCCTAACCACCACGATCACCAGCGGATAATAGGCCGAACACTTGTATTTAACGGTACCTCACGGTTTGACGTCGCCTCCCGATGGTTTAAGGTTTCATCCTTTCTGGATACCCAGTTTACCTTTCCCCGCATGAATTAAGTCCATAGGTCTATACAAACCTACCATCGGCTCCACGGCTTTAACCCTTAATTTTAGAAGCTGATGCTTAGGCTTTGCAGTTTCCACCCTTTACCTCCACTTGAGGACCTTCCTCTCGTATAGGTACTCCGGCATCAATAGTAGCCCTGAGGTCGCTATCGAGCCTACTAGGAGCCACTCCATAACCCCGAGCGGAACCGTTCCGAACATCACTTGGAGTATCGGCACATAAAGTATAAGAACCGTCGATATTATTGAGATTAGCTCGGCTATGAGCAGGAACTTATTCGATGTCCAGCTCAACTTGAAGGCTGACTTCGTCTCTGAACGGCAGTTCCACACTACGACTAACTCCCTCAACGTCGCCTGAACGAAGCACATGGTCTGGGCCTTCATTAACCTCTCAGGCTCGCTCATACCGGCTGTGAAGAGGCCGTACTCGTAGACGAGGAGGAAGATGACCGTTGTCCCGACGTACTGGCAGATGAAGGATATTATTATCTGGAGAACTCGGCCGTATAGGACGCCCTGCTTGGGATCCCTTGGCGGGCGGGCCATGACATCCTCGAGCGGTGGATCCATGCTTAGGGCGGTGGCTGGTCCCCCATCGGTTACTAGGTTTATCCACAGTATCATGGCTGCCGTTAGCGGTAGGGGCATCCCCAGCAAGGCGAAGGTTCCGATCACCGCCAGCTCGTCGAAGTTGCATCTCATCAGGAAGAAGGCGAACTTCCTTATGTTGTCGTAGATTATCCTCCCATGCTTTACTGCGTTCACTATCGTTGCGAAGTTGTCATCCATCAGTATCATGTCTGAGGACTCCTTAGTCACGTCGGTCCCCGTTATCCCCATCGCAACCCCTATATCGGCGACCTTGAGGGCTGGTGCATCGTTGACTCCGTCGCCGGTCATGGCTACTATGTGGCCCTTCTTCTTCAAGGCCTTCACTATGCGGAGTTTGTGCTCCGGTGAGACCCTCGCGTAGACCTTCACGTCCTCGACTATCCTCTCAAACTCATCGTCTGGTATCCTGTCGAGCTCCTCGCCAGTTAGCACTAGGCCTCCATCCTCCAGTATACCTATCTCCCTGGCAACAGCCACCGCCGTCAGCTTATGGTCCCCAGTTATCATAACCGGCTTTATACCGGCCCTCTTGCAGAGCTTTATTGCTTCTTTAACCTCATCCCTTGGGGGGTCTATCATCCCCATCAAGCCGACGAAGACTAGGTCCCTCTCGATGTAGTCCTCCCTTACCCTCTTCTCGGAGAAGCCCTCCAGCCTCCGGTAGGCCATGCCCAGAACCCTCAAGGCGTCGTTTGCGAACTCCTCGTTGACCCTTAGGACCCTACGTTTTTCCTCTCTGGTTAGCCTCCTCTCCTCTCCGTCCTTAAGTATCCACCTGCACCTTTCCAGGATTATCTCTGGGGCTCCCTTGACGTATGCATGAACCTCACCATTCGGGAGTTTATGTATGGTTGTCATCCTCTTCCTCTCTGAGCTGAAGGGTATCTCCCCAACCCTTGGGTAGACCTTCTCCAGCTCCTCCTGTACCAGGCCGGCTTTATGGGCCGCTACGACGAGGGCTCCCTCAGTTGGGTCTCCGATAATCCGCCACCCATTCTCGTCCCTGTCCAGGCGTGAGTTGTTGCATAGGGCCCCGATCCTGAGGAGTAGGCCTAGGGAGTCGTCATTTTCCGGGTTGACCTTCTCGGAGCCCTGTATGAACTCCCCCTTAGGCTCGTAGCCTGAACCTGTAACCTCCACAACCCGCCCGTTGTAGTATATCCTCCTGACGGTCATCTCGCCCTTAGTTAGGGTTCCAGTCTTGTCCGAGCATATCACAGTTGTAGAGCCTAGGGTCTCAGCCGCCGCGAGCTTCCTTATAACGGCGTTGCGTTTGGCGAGTTCCCTCGCACCTAGGGCCAAGCATATCGTGACGATGGCTGGTAGGCCCTCCGGAACCGCTGAGACTGCGAGGGCTACGGCGGTCATGAAGAACTTCAGCAGGTTCGCCCCGGCTGTCGGCTCCCTCACCATCTCGAGGATGAAGATCAAGGCGCATACTAAGACTATAAATATGGACAGCTTCTTTGCGAACCTGTTCAGTTTAGCCTTCAACGGCGGGGTCTTCTCCTCGGTCTCCTGTATCATGCCGGCTATCTTACCGAACTCCGTATTCATGCCGGT
>QMYL01000077.1 GCA_003662645.1 Candidatus Bathyarchaeota archaeon | reverse complement strand
CCTAACTAGGTTTGGGTAGTCGGTGAACCTTGCCCCTAACTTGTGTAGCCTCTCGATTATGAGGGCTGCTACGTATGTTGTACATCCCCCTCTAGGGGAGTCTGTGTCGTCGAAACCTATATGGACCCTAACCATACCCATTTTGCCCCGAAGGTTCACGTAGCCATCAAGCGTCTATGGATGTCGATGGTGAACCTTAGATTCAGATTCGTAACTTCCTCTTAAAAGGTAGAGCCCAGATCGGAGGTTTGTGTTGTTTACCTCTGCATCTCCTCTATTACGATCATCGTCAGGGTTGACCTGACCTTGTTTAGCCTCCTTATGCGCCACGTCACTATATCCTTCAGTTTGTCCATGGATTCGGCCTTAACCTTTGCGACGATGTCGTAGACTCCGTAGACGCTGTAGGCCTCCTCGATCCCTTCGATATCCCTCAACGCCTGAAGAACCTCACCCTCAGACCCTATCTCGGCGTTTATCAGGACAAAAGCTATCGGCATCTGCGTCCTCTCCTACTTCACTCTATCCTCTCAGCTCCGACCATTTAAATATTTCTACATCACCGGGCGCCAAAGAATGGGAATAAAAAACGTTAAATCCCTTCGAGGGGTAGATTCTTTGAGGGTTGTGTATGAATATAATTGAGATAGTATGCGACACCCTCCGGCGTGACTTTCTGGGTTGCTACGGGAACGACTGGATACACACTGAACACCTCGACTCCTTCGCCGATAAGGCTGTGGTCTTCGATAGGGCCTACATAGCGTCATACCCAACGATACCGAACCGCCACGACCTCTTCACGGGGCGCTACACATTCATCTACTCAGGTTGGGAGCCGCTCCCGGAGGATGAGGTTATACTGGCCCAGACCCTCCGGGATGCAGGATACACAACCATGCTGATAATCGACACCTACCACATGATCAGGGATGGACACCGTTTCGATAGAGGCTTCGACGGATGGTGGTGGATCAGGGGTCAGGAGCATGACCGATACATGACGCATCCAACAGGTGACCCCGCCGAGAAGCAGAGGGCCCTCGGAGCCCAATACTTGAAGAATGTCTCATTAAGGAGGTTTGAGAGCGACTACTTCGTCGCCAAGACATCCACCGCGGCGATAGAGTGGCTGGAGCTGAACTACGACAAACATGAGAAGTTCTTCCTTCACGTTGATATCTTCGACCCCCACGAACCGTGGGACCCGCCGAAGTGGTATGTGGACATGTACGATCCAGAGTGGAAGGGCGGCTACGTCCTTGGCGGAGCCTACCTATCGCCCTACGAGATGCCCTTCCCGAGGATAACCCCGAAGCTGAGCGAGGATGAGCTGAACCATCTGAGGGCCCTGTACGCTGGTGAGGTAACCCTCGTCGACCGTTGGGTCGGTAGGCTCCTAGAGAAGATTGAGGACCTTGGCCTATATGAGGATACTATGGTTATCTTCACGACGGATCACGGTTCATACCATGGGGAGCACGGCTACATAGGGAAGAGGGACCACCTGTACGAGGAGGTCGCCCATATACCTCTGATAATAAGGATGCCCGACTCTGAGGACGCGCGGGGGAGACGGGAAGCCCTAGTCCAGCCCCCGGACTTGATGCCCACCATCCTAGACTTCGCTGGGGTAGAAATACCTGAGACCGTCCAGGGTAGGTCGCTCCTACCCCTCATCAGAGGGGAGGAATACGAGGAGAGGGAGATAGCGGTCAGCTCGGCGCCGTTAACAACGCTAACGAAGTCGAAGGAGGGAGCCAAGAGGATGACGATAACCTCGAAGGAGTGGGCTCTTCTCACGGTTAGGCCTGATGTAACCGGAACGGATGAGCTAGGGAGGAGGATGGAGCCTGAACTCTACAATCTAAAGGCTGACCCGAAGCAGACGAGGAATCTATACGGGGAGAGGGGTGATGTTGCGGAGGAGCTCCACTCCAAGATGCTGAGGTTCCTTAGAGATATGGGGGCGAGTGAGGAGATAATCAAACGTTGGAGTGGGCTCCCAGAGGTTTAGAGAGAAGGGAAATGCGTAACATGAGGCTTATAGTTGAGCCTGGAACATACACGGTCACGATCGGCTCATCATCGGAGGATATAAGGTTAACTGGAGCCTTCGAGGTTACTGGGAGGGTTAGGATCCTACCGTCCGCGAGGAGGTACCTGAGCGATGTGAGGGTCACCTAGGAAGCCTTTAAAAGTTTAGAACGGTAATCCTAATCTAGAGGGTTCAACCCTCTTATATTCCGTTATAGGTGTAGAGAATGAGCTATGAGATGTGGACTGAGAAGTATCGCCCGAAGACGCTCGACGAGATAGTGAACCAGAGGGAGATAGTTGAGAGGCTGAAGAGCTTTGTTGAGGCCAAGAATGTACCCCACTGCATCTTCGCCGGGCCGCCCGGAACCGGCAAGACCACGGCTGCTCTATGCCTAGCCCACGACCTCTACGGGGAGGGGTATAGGGAGTACATAATGGAGTTGAACGCAAGCGATGAGAGGGGTATAAACGTCGTCAGGGAGACCGTTAAGACCTTCGCCAGAACGAGGTCGATAGGTGAGGTATCCTTCAAGATACTGATCCTAGACGAGGCTGACAACATGACCGCAGACGCGCAGCAAGCCCTGAGGAGGACAATGGAGCGATACACGGAGACGGCGCGGTTCATACTGATAGCGAACTATAGCGGGAAGATAATAGAGCCCATCCAATCAAGGTGTGCACCCTTCAGGTTCACCTATCTACCACGCGAGGATATAGTTGAGAGGATCCGTTACATATGCAAGAACGAGAACGTCGAGATACTAGATGACGGCATAGACGCGATCCTCGAGATAAGTGAGGGAGACCTAAGGAAGACGATAAATATCCTCCAAGCTGCGGCTTCGGTTGGAAAGCCGATAAATGCAGAGGTCGTCTACTCGGTTGTCGGGAGGGCTAACCCCTACGACGTGAGGGAGATGATAATCAGAGCCATGAACGGAGACTTCATAGGCGCCAGGGACAAATTGAGGGAGATGATCCTAAAGTACGGGTTGGCCGGGAGCGATATAATCCGGCAGGTCCACAGGGAGATATTCAGGCTCAACATACCGGACAGGTGGAAGGTTAAGCTCGCGGATGTGATCGGGGAGATAGACTACAGGCTCATACAAGGCTCAAGTGAGGAGATACAGCTTAGCGCATTATTGGCAAAACTCACAGAGGCTGGACATGAGATAAAGAGAGGATTATAAGAGTTGTACATACCCTGGACCCTAAAGTATAAACCCAAGACATTATCCGAGGTTATAGGTAACCGTGCAGCCATAGAGAAGATACTCGGCTGGATACGGGAGTGGAATAGGGGCATACCAAAGAGGAGGGCGCTATTCCTACACGGACCCCCAGGGGTCGGTAAGACTGTGACGATCGAGGCGTTGGCTAACGACCTCGACATGGAGTTGATAGAGAGCAACGCCAGCGACTACAGGACAGCCGATGCCGTGAGGAGGATAGCCGGGAGGGCCTCCGAGTACTCAACCCTTTTCGGCAAGAGGAGGCTAATACTCTTCGACGAACTCGACGGGATAACGGGTTCAGCGGATAGGGGCGGCGTCCGCATAATAACTGAGGTGGCGAGGAAGACTAGGTGCCCTCTAGTCTTGATAGCGAACAACGCGTACGACCCACGCTTCTCAACTTTGAGGAGGCACTGCCTGATGGTCGAGTTCAAGAAGCCATCAAAGACTGAGATAGTTAGACACCTGAAAAGAATATGCATACATGAGGGTATAGAGGCTGAGGAGTCAGCTCTGAGGTTTATAGCCGAGAGGTCTGGCGGGGATGTCAGGTCGGCCGTTAACGACCTCCAAGCCCTAGCCCAGGGGAAGAGAAGGTTGACCTACGAGGATGTATCATGGCTCGCCGGGAGGGACCGCAAGGAGGCTATCTTCAACGTTCTACGGATGATATTCTACGCCAAGGACGCCGAAACATCAAGGAGAGCCGTGAACATGGCTGATGTAGACCCCGACATGCTCTTCGAGTGGATATACGAGAACCTGCCACACCAGATAAAGGACCCAAAGGAGCTGGCCGCAACGATGGACGCCCTCTCAAAGGCCGATATATACCGAAAGAGGGTCAGGACAACCCAGGATTGGTCTCTAATCTCATACTTCCTAGACCTCATGACAGCTGGGGTTACAGTCTCATGGAGTAGGAGGGCGCGTGGATGGACCCCATTCAAGTTTCCAGATAGGATTAGAACCCTGTCTAGCGGCAAGGGGGAGAGGGCTATCCTATCGGCCATAGGGATGAAGATAAGGAGGAGGTGCCACATCTCATCCGTCAGGGCGATAAAGGAGGTAATACCATACCTGAAGGTTATATTCCAGAACAACCCGGAGATGGCGAGGGGCCTAGCGAGGTGGCTCGACCTAGACGACAGTATGGTTAGATACCTATCGGAGAAAGATTAGATGTCACGGATTAGATGGTTCTAAATTCTTAAGCCCAGACAGTTCTGCTTTGAGTAGTTGCTTAACATAGTCTGCGAGTTGTAGATGTGCAGAGGAGCATATAACCCTACCCTGTTATGGGGAGATCAGTGAGGATAAGGTTGGCTACGTAATCGAGAAGGCTGAGGCGAAGAAGGGTTAGATGTACCCGATATGGAGGGGGACATGAGGTATACGCTAACCTCTTCGAGTTGAGGCTCTTCGTCTCATGCATATTTGAGGGTGAGGAGCCTAGGGAGACCTACAGGGATGGGTATATCGTGAACGCCATGCTCGATGCCTGTTATAGGGCAATAGAATCCGGGAGATGGGAAAGGATAAAGATCTGAAATCGACCCCCATCTTCCCGGTTGTGAATGCTTAAAGTTAAAATATTCCCGGCTGGATAGTATGGCTAGGGTGACCGGTATGGTTAAGCCGAACTGCATTCTCTTTGTAATAGACACCCTGAGGGCTGACCACCTTGGGTGTTATGGGTATTTCAGGGATACAACCCCGAACATCGACCGTCTAGCTAGGGATGGGGTGGTCTTCAAGGATATGCATGCAACCGCCATACCGACGGGGCCCGGCTTCACATCGATAATAACGGGCCTCTCACCTATACACCACCACTACTACCTCACACCCTGGAACATACCGAACCTGATAGACTTCGATGATGCAATACCGACGCTCCCTGAACTCATCCAAGATCACGTCGGAGGTTACACAACAGCGGCATTCGACAACCTCGTAAACTTCTCCTCCCACATGAGCCACATGGTCAGAGGCTTCGAGTACTACATCAACGTAACTAGAACATCGAAGCCGGTACACCACCACGTTAGGGGGGACCAGATAAATAGGAGGCTGATACCGTGGCTTAGGGACCACAGGGATGAACCCTTCTTCCTCTTCATCCATTACTGGGACCCCCATACCCCATACAACCAGCCTGAGGAGTTCCGCAACATCTTCCGCCATGAACCTGGCAGCCTCAAGGATCTGAGAGTCTGTGAGGCTGAGGCTGGATACCGCTATGTCCCGGGTTGGGGAAGGGTTGGGGAGCTGTGGGAGCCGCCTCCGGAAGCTGGGAAGCCGACGGTCGACCTATATGACGGTGAGATAAGGTTTGTAGACCACCTAATCGGGGAGGTTGTCGATGAGTTGGAGAGGCT
>QMYL01000076.1 GCA_003662645.1 Candidatus Bathyarchaeota archaeon | reverse complement strand
CGTGACCTCTGTCAACATGGAGAAGGCTACCTCCTGGAAGCTGTAGCATAAGTCCTCAAGCCGATACCTTCCCTCATGAAGCAGCTGGACCGCCGCCGTTAAGAGCCCGCTGAAGGATAGGTCCATGCCCTTAACCACGTAGGGTAATGGGATGAAGCGTTCACCCTTCCTAGCCAACTCCTCAACCAACGCCCCGAGGGGCTTCCCGCTCTCCTGGCTCAGGCCAGCCTCCCTAGCGAAGACATCTAGGCAGTTCCCTACGGCTATGTCGAGGGTCTCGCCGAAGACCCGATATCTACGGGCCTCGAAGGCTGAGACTATCGTATTCCCCCCTGAAACGTATAGGGTAACCGGGTCCCTAGCCCCATTTATCAACTTCCCTATCTCTATGTGGGCTACGCAGTGGTTCACACCGACGAGTGGGACCCCTAGGTATGATGCTAGAGCTCTAGCTGCCGTTGCCCCCGTCCTCAGGCATGGGCCCAACCCTGGACCCTGGGAGAAGGCTACCACTTCGACCTCGTTAGGCCTTATCCCTGCCTTCTCGAAGGCCTCCGATATGACTCTCCCTGCAACCTCTGCGTGGTGTCTGGCTGCCTCCCTAGGGTGTATTCCGCCCTTCTCCGGTATGTAGGCGCTTATCACGTTCGCTAAGACCTCGCCCTCGGAGGAGAGTATCCCGACGCTGAAGTCGTCCGCTGTGCTCTCTATGCCTAGACAGTAGAACTCCTCAGCCTTTTGAGGTGGCTTCCTAACCATCCCGAGTTCTCCCTCGTCTCTCTCCGGATTGGCGATCTAATATTCTCGGAACGTAGATTTTTATGTGTTGGATTCCTAATATTATATGTGAGGTTTAGGAGTGCTTCCTATGCCCAAACGGAACGATCTCGAACAGAAGGCTCTCCAGTTGATTATGAATATGGGAAGCCGCGGTGTTCTGCAGTCTGAGCTTTGGAGGAAGATGAACGCCAGCAGTAGGGAGGGCTCCCGTATCTCGATCAAGCTGGAGAGTAAGGGTTTAATCTACCGTGAACGTGAACTCTACAAGGGGAGGTGGACATACCGACTATACTCAAAGAGAAAACCGATAACCATAGACTCCATATTTTCATGTCCATGCCTAACATGCCCCGACAGCTCGAAGTGTGAACCTAGGGGAACAATCTCACCGAACAACTGTGACAAACTGACCCAGTGGATACTCGAATCAGCCAGTGAAGAGGAGGCTGATCCTCCCAACCCCGGTGAATAGGAACTTGACTAAATCCTGGGCGATGAGGAGGAAGAGGGACTACTACTACAAGAAGGCTAAGAAGGAAAGATACCGTTCACGTGCAGCCTACAAACTCCTCCAAGCCGTGAAGAGATATAACTTCATAAAACCCGACGACGTCGTCGTCGATTTAGGGGCTGCACCTGGAGGGTGGCTGCAGGCGGCTAGGAAGGTTGTTGGTGAGGGTGGATTCATACTTGGAGTGGACTTGAGGGAGATAGAGCCCTTCGAGGAGGAGAACATCCACACAATCGTGGGCGATGTCAGGGAGCCGGATATAGTGGGGAGGATAAGCGCCCTACTACCAAGACCAGCCGATGTCTTAATCTCAGACCTATCGCCGAATATCTCGGGAGTTTGGGAGCTCGACCACGCACGCCAGATGGAGCTGGCAGAACGCTCCCTAGAGATCGCAACCTCCATCCTGAGGAGGGGTGGAAACTTCTTCGTCAAGGTTTTCCAAGGCGATATGCTGAGGGGATTCCTAAGGACGGTTAGGGAGCATTTCTCTGAGGTTAGGTTGATAAAGCCTGGGGCAAGCAAACCTGAGAGCGCCGAGATATATGTTCTGGGGCTGAATTATATAGGGAAGACGCCGCGGTCCGGCTAGAAAAACGACACCCATCACTCGCCGAGCTCCCTATTCTGGGCGACCTCCACTATAGTCTCAACCGCTGTCTTTAACCCATCCAACCCGGAGATCAACCGGTGTATCTCCCTCATAACCTCGATGTACCCCCTATCATTGAGCATCCTCTCTATAGCACCAAGCAGAACCTCCTTCGTCAACGTCTCCTGATCCAGAACCTCGGCTATACCCATCTCGGCAACCCTCCTAGAGTTATTTAATTGCTCGGTGTGGCTCGGCGTTGGGATGAGTATCATAGGCTTACCGTAACAGATCGCCTGGGCTATCGTCCCATGGCCAGCTTTAGATACTACAAGGTCACAGGCCTTCAGGTACTCAAACCTGTTCGGAACCCATGGATATATGGCGACCCTCCTGAACCTAACCGGCTTAGGTGACGGATCCGGGTCGCCACAAGACATAACGACTTGGTAATCGTCGGGAAACTCCTTCAGGATCCTCCTTAATACATCGAGCAGGTAAATCCGCTCGTTCAAGGGTCCACTTATCGGGATGAATATTAATGGGAGATCATTATCCAGGCCGAGCCTCTCCCTGATCTCCTCCTTACTCGGCAGGCTGTCCGGGTGAACTGGGAGTATCGGCCCAATCAGTTTGACACGTTTCTGGTAGGACTTCGGGATCCTCAGGTTTCCAGCTGAGAGGGTGCATGGCGGCGGGAAGTCGGGTATCATCAGGTGGGCGGCCCCGCTGGTCCATATCTTACCTATCATCGCTAGGGCCCCGGTATCCACCAACTTCGCCAGCCTCAGGAACTTCTTCCTTCTGGGGATTATTATCTGGAATTGGTTCAGTATGCACACGTCTGGTATGTGGAGCATCTTTGCAGCTAAGAGCGGTGAGACCCTCGAGTCTGAGACCACGACATCGGGCTTGAAGGCCCTTATGAACTCTATCTCAGCCTCAACCTGCCTTAGCAGTGTGAAGGATGCGAAGAAGGGGCCCGGGTTAACAACCGTCTGTCTGAAGTCCACGGTCCCGTCGGGTTTGACCATGAAACCCATTGAGGGGGCTTTTACCAGTGGAAAGCCCTCCTGGAGAACGTAGTCTACGGCGTCCCTATAGGTTGAGAAGAGGACCTCGGCCCCCATCTCCTGAAGCCTTCTAGCTATCGGGACGCAACGCCCGGCGTGTCCGAGGCCTATCCCGCATACCCCGAAGTATACCCTCATATCCCAGTCATACCTTAACGGTTTTGAGACTGAACCATAATAACGATGTCAACCTTTTCTAGGTCAATTATTTATGATTATCCGTGATCTTCTTAACGATTTTGGAAAGATGGGGATTCCTCCTATCAGTAGAGGCGTATATTGAAGAACTCACCTAGGTAGTACATCACGATGAAGTATATGATAAGTAAGGCCATAGCTATTATGAGGTTCCTGAACCACTTACGGCGGCTCCAGACTATACCCATCGGGAAGCCGATTAGGAAACCGATCACATGGGCTAGGTAACCTATGCCTCCATCCTCAAGGTATAGGGTGGCCACAACGTTATAGGAGAAGTACAGGATCGCCACGAGGCCGAGGGGCATGAAGAAGAGCCACGAGAACTTTAGGGGTTTGGTCAACATGACTACGGCTGTTAAGGTGAATATCGCAGCTGAGGCGCCGAGCATCATAACCTTAAATCCGTAGAATGGGAGGCTTAGGATGAAGGTTAGGATCCCCCCGGTAAAGAAGGCCGCCAGAACCTTCCTCGAGCCGAGTTCATCCTCTATGGCTTTGCCGAAGACGTATAGGAAGACCATGTTCCCGGCGAGGTGGCCTAGGCCCGCATGGATGAATATGGAGGTTAGGACCGTCCATACGTAGCCCCTTATAAAGTTCTCCCCCTTGAAGATCAGTAAGGTATCCAGCATCTCCCGGTCTATGTAGGGGTTTAGTATACTAACATCTGACTTCGCATACCAGTAAAATATGCTGGCCAAGACGCAGGCTATGATTAACCCGACTGTCCTCCTCATCCCCCAACATTCCTTTGAGATTTACCTCGGTAAGTTCACACCACATCAACCTACCTTAAAATGGCCACTTATTAAGGGTTATTCGTCATTTACCAGTCAGTTGGCGCTCAACCCTCAAGGGTGTGATTAACTCCTCAGCCCCGTAGAGGCTCCACTCAGCTGCCTTCTCAATGTAGCTTATCGGATCGGTCTCCAATACGATTGCCCTATCCACGTCTAGGATGTAGATCACATGGAGGCGTGCATTCCTTATCTCCTCTAAGCTGACCGGTGGATTACTGTAATAGAGGTCACACAGCCCCTTTATCTCCCTTATCTCATCCTCGGTCCTATACCTTGGGGGCTTCGTTAGGGCCGGATGGATCTGCATAACGTAATGGGGCGGAGCTGCTAACCCGAACTTATCGGCATATCCACTGTATCGTGTTATCTTGCTGGCTATCCTAGCCCTTGAGTACGTGAGTGGGTCTAGGGCGTGCTCTGGGGGGACATACCCTGTCTCAACCTCGACGATTAGGGTTCCGAGACCCTTAACGGCGTATATGTCACATGATACCCCGTCTAGGAGGCACTCGAGTTTAACGTCATAGTTTGCTAGGATCAGGTACTTCGCGCAGACGAGCTCCATAACTGAATGGTTTATCTTCACCATATTCTTCCTGTGGAGCTCGATTAGCCTATCCTTTAACCCCCTCAACTTCTCCCTTACATTCTCCGTTGAGCCGACGCTCAACCTCTCAAAGACCAGGTTTATGTCATCCTCGAACTTACCCAAGGCGTAATCCATCCGCAAATAAACTAAATTAATTAACGAAGGGGATTATTTAGTTTTCCATATACATAAGGATGGTGTTGGTGACCCTTGAAAGACTCCTAGACTTCGAGGGGTTCCTACATTCGTGGTTGGTAAAGATAGGTTCGATCTGGAGGACTATGTTAAGTTCTACGTATCCAAAATGGGCTTGATGGCAGGCTTCAGGACGTCTTCACAACATGGACGCTGAGGGACTTCACCCAATTCTGCGTGGGCGTCAATTATCAACTGGTTTAAGCCGCCTCATTATTTGGTTACTGATCAGCTGTCTCCTAATGTCTCGAGATGAAGTCGGCTAGGCTCCTCTGCTTTATACCCTCCCTATCCCCACCGAATAGGGAATTTATCTCATCCTCGATCAGTGAGAGCCTCTGTATGTAATAGTTTGGGAGCTTATATTTCTCTATCAGCCAACGGGCGTCCTTTAGGTACTTCTCTATCCCACCTCTATAGACCGTTAGAGTCACCTCACCCCCACATTGGAGGCACCTACCCTTAAGCGGCATCCTCCTATAACGCTTATTACAGGTCTTACACCTGAAGCTCTGGGTTGCGAAGGCCCTCAGATTCCCGGCTATATCACGGATGAAATGCGTATTGAGAACTATCTGCGCAACCTGTTGGGCATCAACCGCCTTTATCTTCTCAGCCAACTTAAGCTGGGCATCCAACTTATCGGTCATCCTCTTAAGGGTTTTATAGACGCTCTCCCGGTTACCTGAATTTATATTTGAGACCGGAATTGTGTAGCTGAAACCTTGATACTGCGCCTCAGAGCCAAACCTATACTTAACCAAGTCTATCAGATGGCTGACCTCCCTTGGCGAGGACTTCATCAGCGTACTCTCATAGAAAGCTAACGGATATCTGGCGGCAACATCGAAGTCGTGGGCCTGCCTCTGAACCTCCTGCGGATTAATACACCTTATCACAAAGAAGGGGGAGTCCATTATGCCACCTATCCTAGCCGGAAGGTACTCCTT
>QMYL01000075.1 GCA_003662645.1 Candidatus Bathyarchaeota archaeon | reverse complement strand
CGACGTAATCCGGGGTATAGACGGAGAGTTCAAGGTTGTGGGCGTCTCGGATAGGAGGGGCTTCCTCTACGATAAGGAAGGCCTAGACATCGAGAGGCTCTCAGCCATAGACGAGCTACGTGACTATGGGGGCGCCTACCATGAGGGGGCTCCATCGATCCAGCTGATAGAAGAAAGCGGAGCTGACGTGATGGTTGAGGCAACCCCGACGAATGTAAGGGATGGGGAGCCCGGGCTGACCCACATAAGGGAGGCTCTGATGAGGGGGATCCACGTAGTCACATCGAATAAGGGGCCCTTGGTCGTCGCCTTCAGGGAACTGAGGGAGTTAGCTGAGAAGAACAGATGTGAGTTCAGGTTTGAGGGGACGGTTGCCGGGGCCATACCCATCTTCTCCCTAGTTAGGGAGTGCCTCCAAGGTGATAGGATAGTTAGGATATCTGGGATACTGAACGGGACGACCAACTACATACTCTCGAAGATGTACTTCGAGGGAACGAGCTTCGATATAGCCCTGAAGGAGGCGCAGGAGAGGGGCTTCACGGAGAGGGACCCATCCTACGATGTGGATGGGATAGACGCCGCGTGTAAGGTCGTCATATTGGCCAACGCCCTCATGGGTAGGGATGCAAAATTCGAGGATGTTGAGAGGGTTGGGATAAGGAGGATTACACCTGAGGCTATGAGCTTGGCTAGGAAGGCCAACTACGCCATAAAGCTGATCGGAACCGTCGACAAACATCTTGAGGTTGCACCTAAGCTTATTCCGATAAACCATCCACTCTGCGTCCACGGAAACCTGAACGCCCTCCACATAGTCGCAGACCTCGCCGGGGAGCTGACCCTGGTCGGCTACGGGGCTGGTAGGGAGACGGTCTCAGCCGTATTGAACGACGTTATATCGGTACTCAAGGTTAAGGAGCCCAGGAGCTAACGGGCAGCCCTCACCGTTTTTATCCCCAGAATCCTCTCGACGGAATCCACGTCCGGATCAACCTCAACCGGAGTTGGGAACCTCTCTAACACTATGTTTGGATCCTTCAACCCATGGCCTGTGGCTATACAGACCACCAACTCATCCCCATCGATAACCCCGGAGGCCGTAAGTTTGCGTAGTCCAGCAACAGACGCCGCGCTTGCAGGCTCGACGAATAGACCCTCAAGCTGGGCTAGGAGCCTCTGAGCCTCCAGTATCTCATCATCGGAGACTGTCTCCATCAAGCCTCTAGACTCCTTGACGGCCCTTACAGCCTTCTTCCAGTTCACTGGGGAACCTATCCTTATGGCGGTCGCGACGGTCTCGGGTTCATCTACGAACTTTACGGTCTCCATGCCCCTCTTTAGGGATGAGGCTATCGGGGATGCCCCCTCGGCTTGTATCCCAACCATCTGCGGGAGCTCCCCTGTTAGGCCGATCTCATATAGCTCTCTGAAACCCTTCCAGATGGCGCTTATATTTCCAGCGTTCCCAACTGGGACTATAACCCTGTCTGGAACCAGCCCACCCAGCTGTTCAACCACCTCATAGGCTATGGTCTTCTGCCCCTCTAGGCGGTAGGGGTTAACCGAGTTGAGCAGGTATATCGGGTGGCGGTTACACAGCTCCCTAACCACCCTCAACGCTTCATCGAAGTTCCCGCGTACCTGGATAACCCTAGCCCCATGGATGACCGCCTGGACGAGCTTCCCGAAGGCTATCTTACCTGACGGTATCAAGACCAAACACTCAAGCCCCGCCCTCGATGAGTAGGCCGCTAGGGAGGCCGATGTATTCCCAGTCGACGCGCATGCAACCCTCTCCATCCCCAGCTCTATAGCACGGGTGACCCCAACGGTCATCCCCCTATCCTTGAAGGAGCCGGTGGGGTTCTCACCCTCATTCTTCACGTATAATCGATCTAAGCCCACAAGGCGGCCGAGCCTTGGGCATCTATTCAGGGTTGTCCCTCCCTCACCGAGGGTTATTATGGGTGTATCCTTCCTTATCGGTAATAGTTCACGGTACCTCCAGACTGTGCGGTCCCTCCGCCGCCACGCCTCCTTCAGGTTTGACGGCTTTGGGAATTCACGGTACTCGACGGCCAACAGGTCTCCACAGGTCGGGCATAGATATAGAACCTCGTCTGGTTCGTACTCACAGCCGCAACCTATACACTTCAGGTAGTGGTTCTCCCCGTCCATCTTCCGGTTACCTCGCTTTCGTTCCCCCCACTATGGACGTGGCAGTCGAATAGCATACTCCGAACCCTCCGTTTAGTTAAACCCAATCTGGATATAAGGTTTAACGGACATTACAATCGGGTATCTGTTTTCCATACCCCTTATAGGGCTGATAGGATCGCCTCCGCAATTATTGGGGCAACCCTTATACCAACATAGACGAAGGCAGTGATTATTAACAACTCCAGTCCGCCCTTCAGGTTTATCTTCCCGAGGAGTAGGGCTGCGCCAACATCGAAGGCCGCTGCCAGCATGATGGTTGCCTCTACACCGAGGTGCTTGAAGGTGTAGAAGAGAACTATGAAGAGCGGTATGCCGAGCATGCAGCCCAAGCTTACCGTTAGGATCGGGTTAAAACCGCTCATCTTCGATTCTGTTGCTATCATGGCAGTCATCCTTGGACAGGTCACGTATAGGGCGAAGGCTACCGATGCTACGATCAGGGTTAGAATATCCAACCTAAACCTCCCCATCACTTTTGAGCCTCAGTCTAATTTAACAAACCTCCCTATTAAGCGTCCCCCTCTGTATGCTCGATGCGTCCCGGCTGGGGGAAAAAGATAAATCCCATCTTGTGCGAGTTACTTCCTTGACGGAAGGTTCACCATGAGGGGTAGAGGGGGCGCTGGCAGGTTCTTACGCACGAGAATGATGGGGCTGGCTTTAATCTCAGCCCTCCTCCTACTTTCAACCCTAAACCCCTCACTCTCATCATACCAGTCAACTTATCAGCCCCCGAAGGTTGGCATCTACACCTACAGCTACAAGGTTGATAGGGAGGGTTCAGCCCTTGTTGTGATAAGTTATAGGAGCAATACCCCTTCGGGTTCATCTTGGGTCCTAGTTCCCAAGTTCTCGAGTTGGGTCAACCGGACGTTGCGTGGCAGGATAACCAGGTGGAGCCTCCACGATACATCCGACGTTGTAGGGATAAACTATTACTTCTACAAGGCCCTAAACTTCACCTTCAACTCCGAGGACTACTTCGAGTTCTACATAGAGTACAACTTCACCTGTGCCGCTATGATAATAGAGCCGGATGGAATCTTCTACTCATCCCAAATAGGGTTTGACGGGTTCAGCTCAGGTAGGGTTAGGGTGATCCTCCCGCAGGAATTCGAGATAAAGAGCAGGCAGAGCCTGGCGATAGGGAGGACGACTAGCTCGATCTATCCATTGCCCCCAACAAACAGAAACTACGTCGAGGCCGACCTGCCGGAGACCCTGATGAGGGTCGAGATAGGCTTCAAGACTGGGGAGGACTCCCCGAACTTGATGAGCATAACGATGGGGAACTTCACCTTCCAGACGGTTGGTAGATACTCAAACTACGCTGAGAGAATACTCAACCTCTACAACAGAACCTACGAGGACCTCGTCGACATCTTCAACGTCACCTTGGAGAATATAAGGGTTGAGTTCTTCCTCCCAGACTTCAATCTTCTATTCTCAATCGGGGGCTACGTCCCCTTCACCGGTGGGACACCTGGGAACATCCACATAAACGTATTCTACACGCGCTACATGGAGGGCTACATAGAGGTGATATCCCTACACGAGCTGATCCACCACTTCATATGGGCAGCCGGACTATCCCCTGACAAGTTCCTGTGGTTCCATGAGGGGATAGCCCAATACATCAGCATCGAGATAGCTGAGGGCCTCGGTTATGAGGGCGCCTTCGAGATGGAGAAGGACCTGAACGAGAGCATCGTCAAGCTGAAGAAGAGTGAGGGTGAGAACTTAGGGTTCCTCTTGAGGTGGACCCCGTCTAGGAGGCCTAGGGATATGTGGACCCTATACACCGCGGCGTACTACGTCGTCACAATGCTGGCGGGCAAGTATGGAGGCCTCCAGTATTACGCCCGCTTCTTCAAGTTGATAAATGGAGCTGAGGTGGAGGATAACAACGTACTAACCTACTACCTTAGTCTGGCGGCTGGGGAACCAGTTGCACCACTACTTAACAGTTTGGGCTTTAATGTCCTGGACCTATACGTCTACCCGAGGCTGATAGTTGAGGTTAAGAGGTTGATAGATGGTGTGAGCCCCCTCTTCCTACCATACAAGCTGGTAGCCGAGCAGTTATACAGGAGGGCTATAGCCGGCATGAGCGGGAACGACGTTGCGGGAGCCAACAACTACCTAGCCCTCGCCATACTGGTGGCGAAGGCAGCCCCACTGCTCACGATAATGACGGTGGCATCCATAATCTTGGCTTCCATCCTCTACGCGTTGAGGAAGGCCGGAGTATTCGAGGAATATGAGAGACCTAGGAGGGTCAGGCGCGAGGGCGGAGGCTACTACCTAGAAGCCTAAACTTCATGTTCAATTCTGCGTATTATCTCATCCGCCCTCCTCCCCGCCTCCCTGCGAACCTCCATGAAGAGGTTGTTGCCATGGGAGTCTATGGCCACCACGAGGGGGCCGAAGTCCTCGACTTCAAATATCCATAGGGCCTCCGGCATGCCTAGGTCAAGCCACTCAACGCCGACGACTCGTTCTATGAGGGTGGCTGCTAGGGCGCCGGCTCCACCTGTGAAGGCTCCATAGACGGCTCCGAACTCCTTCATGGCCCTTGTGGTCTCCTCGCCCATACCACCCTTCCCTATAACCATCGGGACGCCCAATCGCCTTATTATGTAACCCTCGTAGGGTTCCATCCTCATACTCGTCGTTGGGCCGGCTGATACCACGGTCCATCCACGGCTGGTCCTCCTGACTATCGGCCCGCAGTGGTATACCGGTATACCGCGCAGGTCGACTGGTAGGGGCTTCCCGCTTTTTATCTGGTCTACCATCCTCTTGTGGGCTCTATCCCGAGCTGTGACTAGGGTTCCGGTTATGTAGATGACGTCCCCAACCCTTAGGCTCCGGATCTCATCGCTGGCTATCGGGGTCTTGAGCCTAACCTCACTGGTAGACCTCAACCTTACCCACCCTCCTCCATCTTCACCCCCGTCTATGGGTTATGTACTCGACCGTTCCATCCCGGTATATCCTAGCCGTGGAACGCCTGGACGCCCAACAGTTGAAGGCTACCGCCACTGGGTAGGAGGCTGGATGCCTATACGCATACTCAACCTTGACGGCTAGGGCTGTTACATCTCCACCCAGCCCCATGGGCCCTATCCCGGTTGAGTTTACATCCATGTATATCTCCTCCTCTAACCTCGCTATCCTCGGGTCTGGGTTAGGCTCGTTTAGGGGTCTGAGTAGGGCCCTCTTAGCGAGCTTCATCGCTGTATCTGAGCCTCCGCCTATTCCGATCCCGATTACGGTTGGGGGGCACGGCATGCCGCCGGCCTTCAATACGCAGTCGATGACGAACCTCCTAACGCCCCTAACGCCCTCGCCGGGTAGCATCATCTTCATGGCGCAGACGTTCTCTGAACCCGCCCCCTTCGGGAAGGCCGTCAACTCCATGTAATCCGACTGGGTGAACTCCCACTCTATGTTCGGTATTCCGACGCCGAGGTTGTTGCCCGTATTCTCGTTTGTGAAGGGGTTCACAGCGTTTGGGCGGAGCGGCACCTCGGTTGTAGCCTCCTTG
>QMYL01000074.1 GCA_003662645.1 Candidatus Bathyarchaeota archaeon | reverse complement strand
TCAACATCCATATACCTTTAAGTGACCATCCCCTCATTTGACTCCCCATCTTGGAAGGTCTCTTTCCCATATACCCTAAGATGGAGTTCTCAGATAACCTCAACACCTCATGAAGCTGAAAGTGTAAAGCATAAACGACATTAATAAACTTTGCCTTTTTGGTAAAGACTCAAACCGATCTTATAGCCCTAATCGTACATGGTTATGATGTTACCCATCGACGAGACGGTTGGATGCTGCGGCATGGAGCCGATATGTAGCTCCCACCCTCACCGAGGATCTTGATGTTATCCCCCAGCCTCCTCAGAGCCGAATGCCACAGCTTCACATAGGTTCACCAATCTTTAGAACAGCCAAAAGTAATCAGAGAAGCACACAATAGATCGAGTAGAAGGCCCTTTTTGAAGGCATTATTTAAACTGGACAAGCTTAAATGACACCTCTGAAATGAATAATCCTTGTTTTATCTTCAACTAAGAAACTATCCAACATCTTTAAACCAAGAATAATTTAAGTTTACTACAATTCGTCTTCCAGATAAAGCAGAATTTTTTTAGGGTAGTTTTATAACCGTACAAGTAGGAGTGTTACAACGAAATGGCAACATACATTCTACTTCCATGTTATAATGAAGAGAGGAATCTTGGTCGATTAATTTATGAAATCTCACAGGCCTGTGTAAATCTAGACTATACCGTTATAGCTGTTGACGATGGAAGTTCTGATAACACGTACAATCTACTTAAAAGCTTAAGTAAAGAATATCCAATTGTATTACTAAGGCATGAAAAGAATAAGGGACTTCATGAAGCTCTTCGAACCCTTCTATTTTGGACATACAAGAATACTAACGAAAATGACCTCTTAATAACAATGGATTCTGATTTAACTCATGATCCAGCCCATATACCAACTCTGGTGGCGCAATGTCGAGAGAAAGGGATGGACGTAGCCATAGCCTCAAGATACGTGAAAGGCGGGAAACAACTCGGAGTCCCTTTCTACCGCGTACTTCTGAGTAAGGCTCTTCAAGCTCTTACTAGAGCAACGCTTAAAATTCCAGTTAAGGACGTATCAAGCGGTTACCGCTGTATCCGATCCTACAGCATTAAAAAAGCCATAGAAAAATATGGATCTAGACATTTTATAGAAACGAAGGGATTTGATGTACAGCTTGAAATCCTCTATAAACTATTTCTTAATGGAGCAAAAATCACAGAAATACCCATCACCCTCGACTACTCAAAGAAAAAAAGCAAAAGCAAATTAAAAGTAACGAGAACCATACTTAGATACATAAAAACAATTAAAACACTTAAAGCTTTATATTACGATACAAAATCACATTCCTCATAACCATAAAATCTCAATTTTTGTGCTTCCCGGAATTATTCTTCTACATGCTCTTTTACGCCAATAATTCCCTGTGTAAAGCTCGTTTGTTATCACGTCTCTCACAGCTCTGGCAGTCCACTTGCCGCCTCTTTTCGTCCGAATCCCCTCGCTGTTAAGTAGGAAGGCTACCCGACCCATGGACTTCTCCCGCAAATACGTATTAAATATTCTCCGAACAGCCTCAGCCTCACGCAAGTTAACTGCAAGCCTTCCATCATCATCCTCACACTAGCCGTGAAGGTGAGGGCTTGGCTTAACGCTTAGAGTGAACTTAGAATAACGTTTCCCTCCAATAAGGTCTTTTTATACAATCTGCTCATCGGGATGAAGAGATAGGCCTTTATCAAGCGTCTTGTTGCGGAGTAAAGATAGGGTTCTTCCCTAATACTCAACGGATATTTTCTTCTTTTTTCTAGAAGCCTCGAAGATGGCGTATATCAGCTTTATATCCTTGACGGAGTCTTCTCCCTCTGAAAGGGTCTTCCTATCTTCAAGGATGCATTTCGCGAAGTACTCTATCTCCTTCTTGAAAGGGTTCCAATAAGGAGTGATTAATCTATCTATCCTAATCTCTTGGTCACTCTTTTCTGCTCGTCTGATCATGAGGCTGGGGAAACTATAGGGAAAACGCGGCTTTGCAAGGTGAATCTGAAGGTAAGCTTGATTACCGAAGAGGTGAATCTGATTAACGCCCTCGCTTGGAGAAACGTGGATATACAAGTGTGTTGCCACAAGGTCATCAGGAAATTCCATGAATACCCCGACCCGATCTTTCCTTACATCCGCTTGAACCTCAATTGGATCACCTAAAAAGAAGCGTATTAGGTTTAGGTGGTGAATGGAGGTGTTCAGGAGCATCTCAAGCAAAGGATCTATCAGCCTCGAATTCCGCTCCAGTTTCTCCCTTGAGTCTCCAGCCTTAAGAGCATAATAATACGGTCTTAAACTCCACCCGACGAAGAGAGATAAACAGCTTAAAAGTTTCCCCACCTTACCATTAATTATCAATTGCCTCGATTTCCAGACGACACTATCATATCGGTGAGGATAAGCCACGGCAAGATGAACATTCTGTCTCTTACACTCTTCCACCATATCTAACGCGGCCTTAACTGTGGTGGCCATGGGTTTCTCGACAAGAACATGCTTACCAGCCTTGGCGGCGTCGATGCAGATTTGAGGATGAGTGTCTATGGGATAATGAGGGGTAAGAACCTCTACAGCCTCCACCTCGTCGAGTTTCAATAAATCTCTATAATCTTTGAACCAATATTTTGCGCCATAAACTTTAGCAGCCCTTTTAGCTAGAGCTGCATTTATATCCGCTACTGCCACCAGATCCGCTTCTGGAATACTTTGGAAGGCAGGAAGATGCTCCGCTTGAGCGATATACCCGCATCCAATGAGCCAAAACCAACATAATTACCCATAAACAACCACCAATTAAGCTTATGTATAACACTAATTCTTTGTGGAGTAATTAACTTTTTGGAATTTCTTTATTTTTTGGTTTTAAGACTTATGCAACAAAGCATACTCTTACAAATGTCGTTAAGCTTTCCGCATCGACAATCTTGGTCAGCGAGAGATGATTAAATCGTCCCCACTTTTACCTGTCCATTTCAAACCATAATTTCGAACGGGGACCCTGCTCATCGTAAACACTGAGAAGCTTCGACAAGGCGGAGAGAGCCTCAAGAACGAGAACCCTCTACCCTCAAAAGCCTAAGCCCATCAAAATCCTCCTCAAAGACGATCGGAGAACCTCCTCGCATACCTGAACCTATCTTGAGCCGTCTTCATCAAAAATTCCTGAAAAGCCACTACCTAAAAGAATCCAAATCAATTTTATAGCCCTTGCATGACAGAGGTCGAGGGTTCAAATCTCCCAGTCTAACCAACCTATTCGCCTCCCTCATGATAAACGGTTACACCATAACGACCCAATCTATGACGGAAACATCCAAGCCAGAACTGAATCGTCAACCAAACTAGTAAGAACGCATTATTAAAGGTTCCTTAAAATGTAAGTGTGCCCCATAACATTCCATGGTTTCGTGTTAACTTTTTTAGGCTTGAGAGTAAGATTCTAGATGGGGGTTACCTTTGCCCGTTGAGGTCTCGTTAGATATGTTCGCTGAGAGACCTGTCTTCCTTCCCCGCTTCACCGGTTATCTCTCCAGGGGTTTGTTGTTGCATGTACTCCGTAGGGTTGACCCGTCAATCTCAGAGTTTCTCCACAGACCTGATGTTCCCAAGCCTTACTCGGTCACACCTCTATGGTTCAAGTCTAAGGGTAGGACCGAAGAAGGCTTCATACTGGACCCAACCCATCCATGTAGGGTCAGCTTCAGGTTTCTGAAGGACGACCTCGCGCACTTCTTCTTGAGGTACTTCTACGAGTCCAGTTCACTCCTCATCTATGACACGGTCTTTAACGTAGCATCTCTAACCGTAAACTCTAGGAGTTACCCCAACCTGTGGGAGGAGATACCGAAACCAATCGACTCCTTCGGTCTGAGGTTTAAGACCCCAACCTACCTAGCCACCATGGGAACGGACTTCCATTACCTATTCCCAGACCCCCAGAGGATATTTCTAAACCTGATGAGGCTGTGGAACTCCTTCTCCGATGGTAGGAGGTTCAGTAAGGAGGAGGTCGGCGAGTATAAGGATTGGCTTCTAAAGTATGTTGGGGTCTCGAAGCATAGATTACAGACGAGGATAGCCTACATGGGTGAGAAGAAGGCGACGGGTTTCATAGGTTGGGTGGCATACGAGATGAAGGAGATGGATGAATGGAATAGGGTAACATGCGTCCTAGCCAGGTATGCCGAGTACTCGAACATTGGAGGTAACAGAACCGGAGGCTTCGGCGTTACAGAACTAAAGATAAAACCCGGAAAGCCCCCTCCAACATCAACTTGACGGAGTCCCCTCAGCGTAGTGGCGGATATTCATATCCAGATCGCTCAACATCTCCCTAGGCCTCTTCCTCCTCAAAATACTCCCATCAACCTCAAACTCACCAGCTATCGCGGCCAAGTTCTCCTCAAGCCCCATGATGCTGTTCATGCTAGGAACAACAGCCGAGAACGTTGAGGGGATGAGGATAGACGGCTTTGAGTAGTGAGCTACCGCTCAGATTCGCCAGCTGTTAGGTTTAGGGATGTTAAGACCCTCATCACACTCTCGGTTGTTCGGTGGGGAAAGCCGTAGACATCTAAGAACATCCAGAATTATTTTAGGACGTTAAAACCTATATTTTAGTAGTGTTATATCCTTTGTTTGTTGAGGGAACGCTTTGGCTTATGAGGGAATGCTATACCTAGCGATACCTTTAAGCGCGGTTGTGATAGCCTCACTCGTCGCCCTCATCATCAGGGAGAAGAAGCTGAGCAACTCAACCGAGGTGAGGCCTCCAACATACGAGTTCATGGAAGCCCCAACTGGTAGGACCGTCAAGAGGACGGTGACCAACAACATGGTCAGAGAGGCCAAGGAGAAGCTGAGGATACTTAATGTGGAAAGGGAGATACTGAGCTACGCGATCCGGCGGCTATATGAAGCACACGCTGAGGGTAAGATAACAGAGGAGGAGCGGGACAGGCTCTCACAGCGATATAAGGAGGAGCTCAAGAGGATAAATGAGGACATCTCAAGAAGTGAAACCCTAATAACATTGGACGAGCTGGAGAGGATGCAAGAGGACCTGATAAAGCTGTTTAATGAGAGGTTCAACGAACTAGACAAGAAGATAGAGGAATTGAGGAAACTAACCGGACTGAAGGTTAAGCCTCCTCCAACGGCTCCGAAGGAAAGTGCCAAGCCAAGCGGGGTTGAGGAGAGGAAGCCCGACAAGAGGGAGAGGGTGAAGAGGCCGAGCAGGCGGAGGAGGAGACCCCAAAGGAAGACGGAAGCCGACAAGAGAGTTGAGGAGATAATGTCCGAGGTTGAGAAGGTGCTTGAGAGGCTGGAGCAGATAGAGGTTGAGGAGTGATGGATTGGAGGGAGGACGCCAAGAGGAGGGCCGCCCGGAAGGCCGTTGAGCTCGTGAGGGACGGCTTCGTGGTAGGCCTCGGGAGCGGCTCAACGGCGACATACGCGATAAGGGAGATCGGCAGACGAATCAGGGAGGAGGGCATAGATGTGCTGGGGATACCGACCTCCTTCCAGTCTCGCATGGTTGCTGTTGAGTGCGGCATAAAGTTGACGAACCTCCGTGAGCACCCAGAGATAGATATTGACATAGACGGAGCCGACCAGATAGACCCTCATTTAAACCTGATAAAGGGTGGAGGTGGAGCCCTACTGCGAGAGAAGGTTGTAGCCTCAGCCTCAAAGATGGTCGTGATAGTTGCCGATGAGACTAAGCTCACGGGTAGGCTTGGGGAGAACAGGCCCTTACCCCTCGAGGTCCTCCCCTTCGCGGAGCCAACTGTAACC
>QMYL01000073.1 GCA_003662645.1 Candidatus Bathyarchaeota archaeon | reverse complement strand
TAATCCTCCACCCTTATCCCTATCTATCTCGGCTAGGGCGAAGATGGAGGCTAGCTCCATATCCCTCCTTAGGGGTTCACCCCTATCTCTCGATGGGACTGTGAATGGAAGTATGAGCTTCGCTACTCCCCTTCCTCCCTTCATCTCTAATCCATACCTTCAATCCGGCTTTCCTTCACCATCTCCGGTTTACAAATTCTATTCTCCCATCCGATGATTTAAAAATTCACCGAGATGCTGCTCCTTAATATTATATCCACACCTACTTTAATATACCACCCGCCGTTGATAAGATTATAGACCGATAAATGTCTTCCCCTCCGGGAGAGGCCGGGAATTGAGCTGTGGAGATTCCAACACCATACGTGAGGGGGATAATGTCCTCCTCTTCCTAGACGACAGGAGAACATATCTGGTCAAGGCTGAGTATAGGAGGTTCCACACCCATAAGGGTTTCATAGACCTTGGGGAGCTCATCGGGAGGGAGTATGGAACCAAGATAAAGAGCAGCTTGGATGTTGAGTTTGTAGCCTTCAAGCCTACTTTGAGGGACTACGTATTCAAGTCCTCTAGGGGTACACAGATAATCTACCCAAAGGATATAGCCTTAATCATAACCTTCATGGGGATACACTCCGGAAGCCGGGTTGTGGAGGCTGGAACCGGAACTGGAGCCCTAACGACTGCCCTAGCCTACTACGTCAAACCGGACGGACACGTATACAGCTACGAGATAAGGGAGGAGTTCATCGAGGTTGCAACCAGAAACCTAAAAAGGGCTGGTCTACTCGAATACGTTGATATAAAGAATAGGGATGTAACCGAGGGTATAGAGGAGAGGGATGTAGACGCGGTTATCTTGGATATGGCGACCCCATGGCTCGTCGTACCCCACGCCTACGAGGCGCTGAGGGGAAGCGGAGTCTTCGCCTCCTTCAGCCCAACGATAGACCAGGTTGTGAAGACCGTTGAGGCCCTGAAGGAGAACGGGTTTAAGGCGGTCGAGACCATCGAGTGTCTGATGAGGAGGATGAGGGTGGAGAGGGGTAGAACTAGACCTGAGACCCTGATGACGGGTCATACCGGATACATAACCTTCGCACGCAAGGCTTTAAGGACCTAAGTTCAACTCGCATCGTGTGCGCGTAGCTATTCTGTTGTTGAGTAGGCCTTGACGTACCTGCACCCCATTCCTCCTCAAGATACCCCTTATAAGATTTGAGCTCCACCCGTTATCGCTGTAAATATGAGACATGCCCCTGGAGGATCCCTTAACGCCTAACCATACTGATGTGGCTCGCCCTTACTTATCTTGGATAAAAAAAGGCTTAACCCTAAGGGATTGAACCCGTTCTGCCTTTTATATCTCGGGTATCAGGCTTAGGTCGCCCGTGTATGCTGCCTCGAGGGTTGGCTTCATCAGCCTATCGACGTCCCCTGCCTCGGCATCCATCGGTATCGGCATGTTCTGGAGTTTCATCTTAAGTTGTGGGTCCTTAGCAGCCCTTATCATCCTCTCGATGTGCTCCCTGGTTGCACCCGCCTCCTCAAGGGTTGTCGGGAACTCTATGCTCTCAGAGAACCTTATCATAGCCCCAGCCACAGCCTCAGCGAGCCTTCTACCCGTCAAGCCCTTCTCGCTCTCTCTCATGAAGCCTGCGTCCACGTATATCTCGGCAACCCTGCGAAGCTGATCTTGTATGGCGGATGAGAAGAGAACCGTGTAGTATGGGTTCAAGACCGCGCACGCCCTGCCATGTGTCAATACATCGACCAAGGAGAAGCTCCCGAGGTGGGGTCCGTTCGTTCCGCCGAGCATTATGGAGTATCCGCCGAGGTCGGTTCCAAGTCCGAGGGCATACCTGGCTTCAAGGTTTTCACCATCCTTCAGAGCCTCGGGGAGCGCGTTAACTATCAACTTTATACCGAGGTATGCAACCTCACTCACCCTTTGGTAGTAATCCTTCCCCGTCGCCCCCATCCAGACCTCCCAGCAGTGGGCTATACCATCCAACGCGCCGTCCTTTGTGAAGTTTGGGGGCATAGTTCTCGTTACGTCGTACTGGAAGACGGCGCCCCTCGGAACTATGGATTCATCCACTATAAGCTTCTTCTGGTGCGTAACCATATCGGTTATGTTGGAGTACTTCGTTAGGTGCGAGGCTGAGCTGCTCGCCGTCTGGACGGCTATCAAAGGTATCCTCTCCCCACCTGATTTCTCGGTGACCCTCCCTGTTCCGAAGTAGTCGTCGATCACGCCTCCATAGATCGAGAGGACGAGGGCGGCCTTAGCCGCATCGAGACAGCTCCCACCGCCTATCGCTACGACGCCTTCGCATCCAGACCTGGAGAGCTGGTAGGCGAGTCTATAAACGTCCTCCCTCGGCGTGTTCGGGCGGGCTCCATCGAATACATCGAGAACCTTTATTCCCTTCCCGGTCATGATCTCGGTTACGGTATCTACTATCCCCAATCTATGCCCCGTCCTACCGCTTATTATGGCTATGCTCTTCCCAACCCTGTCGGAGTACTTCCCGATCTTTTCCAGAGCCTTCTCCCCGAAGGTGTAGTCTTCACCCTTAAACTCCCTAAGAAGCTGTTCAGCACGCTTCATATCATCCCTATACATGCCTCATCCCTCCATGTATTTTATTAGGCATATCTATAAAAACTTTTGAGCTTGAACATACCAACACAACGACCAACGTCGAAAATTTAAAGACCCAGTTTTTCATGAAATACTAGCTGTGGAGTAATTAACAAACTGAGAAGGGAGAGATTATGGGTGAGACCGCTCGAAAGAAGGTCTTTGTGACAAGAGCACTACCAGAGGAGGCCCTAAACATCCTGAAATCGAAGTTCGAGGTTGAGGTCTGGCCTGGGGAGACCCCGCCCCCGAAGAGCGTGCTCATAGAGAAGGTTAAGGAGGTCGATGGGATATGCTGCCTCCTAACCGACAGGATAGACCGGGAGGTCATAGAGGCGGCTGGGGAGCGGCTGAAGGGTATAAGCCAAGTAGCCGTGGGCTACGACAACATCGATGTCGAGGCGGCAACCGAGAAGGGGATATATGTAACCAACACACCGGGGGTACTGACCGAGACAACAGCCGATTATGCCTTCGCCCTCCTGATGGCCACGGCGAGGAGGATAGCTGAGGCGGACAGATACGTGAGGGGCGGGAAGTGGAAGATACCATGGGGCCTGATGATGCTCCTAGGACAGGACGTATGGGGTAAGACCATAGGCATAATCGGGATGGGGAGGATAGGCTCAGCCGTAGCTAGGAGGGCGAAGGGGATGAACATGAGGATACTCTACTACGACATCGTCAGAAACAAGAAGGTTGAGGAGGAGCTGGGGGCGGAATACGTCGACCTCGAAACACTACTCAAAGAGTCGGACTTCGTAACCCTCCACGTACCCCTACTACCGTCAACACACCACCTAATAAACGAGGATAGACTCAAACTCATGAAGAGGACTGCATGCTTAATAAACACATCCCGCGGTCCCGTAGTTGACGAGAAGGCCCTATACAAGGCCCTCAAGGAAGGTTGGATATGGGCTGCGGGCCTAGACGTCTGGGAGAAGGAACCAACAGACCCAGACAACCCACTGCTCAAACTCGAGAACGTAACAGCCTCACCACACATAGCAAGCGCAAGCTACGAGACCAGAAAGCGGATGGCCATCATGGCAGTTGAGAACCTAACAGCCATACTAGAAGGGGAGGTGCCACCAAACCTGGTGAACAAGGAGGTCCTGAAGGTGAGACCACCAACAACATAACATCCCCACCTTTATACGAAGCTTTATCAGCAGCTTTGATGTATAAACTCACCCATAAACTTAGGGGGATGGGGTGTTCCTATCCCTGATGGTGGAAAACTGAGAGTTGCTCAGAATATGCTTCACCGCTGAGGAGTTCTTCCCCCTACCCAGTGGTAGGCTACGTAGGATATACGAGGTCGGTAAGAGGCTTGCCTTACGTAATGAGGTTCACATATACTGCCAGATGTATCCTGGGGCACCCAGAGAAGAGGAGGTCAGCGGGATACATGTACATAGGGTCGGCCCACCTGTGCTTAAAGCATCCTCCTATCTCAGGAGGGCCTTATCAGTTCCCTACCTCTTCAAGTCGCTCCTAAAAAGCGGGGACTTTGATATCATAAACACCAATTGGTTGTTCCCCCCTCTTCCAAGCTACTTGGCTGCGAGGTTGAGGGGTGTAAGGATAGTCCTAACGTCTGATGGAATACTTTGGCATCACTTGTGTGGGCTTAATCTGCCAGGCTACGGATTGCTCCCAAAAGTCTTCGGCTGCATGGTGGAGGATGTGGATGTAAAGCTGAACTATGATGCGTACATAACCGTGAGTAGGGGGACGAAGGAGGAGCTCATCTCGATGGGGGTGGATCCCGAGAAGGTATTCGTCGTTTATAATGGGGTTGACATTCAATTCTACGATTCTATAGATGTGGAAGAAAGCCATGAACCCTCAGTCTGCTATGTGGGCCACCTCGAGGGAAGGAAGAATGCATTCGACCTTATAAAGGCTTTCAGTATAGTTTTGAAATCCATCCCTGACGCGAGACTAACCATAGCTGGCTCTGGACCCCTAATGGGGAGGGCTAGAGACCTAGCGGAGGCTCTCAAGTTGGGCTCTAAGGTTAAATTCTTGGGTAGCGTGGGCTTCAAGGAGGCTGCGAGGGTTATGAAATCCTCCCATCTACTCGTCTTACCTTCACTCGTCGAGGGTTTTGGAATAGTCCTCGCTGAGGCGAACGCATGTAGGAAACCGGCGGTTGCCTATGACGTTCCGAATGTGAGGGAGGTCATAAAGGACGGCGTCAACGGGTTTCTCGTTAAGCCAAGGGATGTAAGCATGTTGGCGCTGAGGATCATAGAGCTCCTTAAGGATGACAGGATGAGGAGGAGGATGGGTGAGAACGGGAGGATGATAGTTGAGAGGAACTTCACCTGGGACAGAGCCGCCGAGGAGACCCTAAAGGTTTACAAGAGAATAATCGGAGACGCCTAAACCGAAGGACAATTTTTTATCTTCATAATCGCTTATATACCATTCTCGATGCCTAGACTATCTGGGATGATAAGGATGGATGGAGCAACAATTGGAGGATCGTATAGGGCCCCGCCATGCGCCATGACCATCGCTGGGTCGGATAGTGGGGGTGGTGCTGGTGTTGAGGCCGATCTTAAGACCTTCTCCGCACTCGGCGTCTATGGTACGTGTGTTGTGACTGCTGTTACGGCCCAGAACACCCTTGGGGTTTATGGGATACACCCCATCCCGCCGGATTTTGTTAGGAGGCAGATAGAGGCTGTTATGGAGGATGTGGGGGTTGACGTCGCGAAGACTGGGATGCTCTACTCCGGGGAGGTTGTGAGGGTTGTCTCTGAGGCCATTGATAGGTATGGCTTGAGGGTTGTTGTTGATCCGGTTCTGAGGGCTGGCAGTGGGGACCCTCTCATGAGGGTTGAGGATGTCGAGGTCCTGCGTGAATGCATGGTTCCTAGGGCAACGGTCTTAACGCCGAATAGATACGAGGCTGAGGTCCTATCGGGGGTTGAGATTAGGGGTTTGAGGGATGCTGAGGAGGCGGCTAGGGAGCTGGCGCGGTTGGGAGCCGAGGCTGTTGTCTTGAAGGGGGGCCACTTGGAGGGCGAGGTTGTACGTGACATCCTATACCATGATGGGAGGTTTAGGTCGTTTGAGAAGCCCAGGTTTGACCTAGAACCCCATGGTGGTGGCTGCGTCTTCTCGGCCGCTATAGCCGGATACCTAGCCCTGGGCGAGGATATACCCGGCGCGGTTGAGAAGGCTGAGG
>QMYL01000072.1 GCA_003662645.1 Candidatus Bathyarchaeota archaeon | reverse complement strand
GGGGTAAGGCTAAACCCTCCGGTAGGAACTGTAACTCCTGCGGGTGGCCGACCGTCGAGGTTAGGATTAGGGGTAGAAGGCCGATGGTTATATGCTTCAACCCCGATTGTCCATCCAAGAAGGGGAGACGCGCGTAGTTGAAGTGCGAGGTATGCGGTAGGGAAGCTGAAAGCCGCTTCTGTGAGGCCCATGAGATGGCTTACAGAAACCTTAAGGGTAAGTATGAGGAGTGGAGGTCTGCGATGGATATAACATGGGAGGACTATCTGAGGGAGGTTTTGAAGAACCCTCTCACAGGGGTCTGGGTTAAGGAGGTCGCCGAACACCTACTCTCAAAGTCTGAGAGTCCAGATAGCGACCGTGGGGACGTGGCAACTTAAGGTGTAGTTTTTTTAGGGTTCCTCTTGGATAGGTCTTCTAAATGTTCGGTGTTAGGGCTTCGGTTGAGAGGTCTGGGTTCTTTGAGGGGAATAAGGTTCTAGGAACCTTGAGGTTCTGGGTTATGCTTTCTAAGGGTTAGACCCGTGGCCGGTTAATTATAAATCCCTCATCTTAACAGTATCGCTGGCCTCATCGATATATCCTATATTAAGGCTTTCCTTTTTAGGGAGGAAGCCTCTGAGTTAGGTTGGAGAAGCCTACACCAGAGGAGGCTGATCGTATCCTACGATCTAGATAAATTCACAGGTTCTGCCATTCGTTCAGTATGGTAGAGCCCATAGGGATACTGCTATTATGTTATATAGAACTCGAAGTATCATAACTATACCCTCACCCAAACCTATACCAGCGATTATCACAGCCCTATGCTCCCTCCACCAGACCTCCCCAAGCTTCCTCTCAAATACGAACCTGCCGAGTAGAGCCCCTATAAGGTTACCGAAGGTTACAGGTATCATCGATGAAGCTCCTGCAGCTACGCCTATCATGGAGATTGGTACATGGAAGATCTCGAATAATGCCGCTGGCACAGCTGTTATGATGAAGGATGCAAGGAGATGCTCCACGCGGAATACATGGAACATCTTGCCAGAATACCAGAGGTTACTTCGGACAACGTTTATCGGCCAGTTAAGGGCGACATTTGGGAATTGAGCTGAGGGGATCGGAGCCATCCTCCAGAATTGGCTTACAAAGATGAAGCCCATAATTAGGGAGATGGGGTACGCCAGTAAATATGCTAATATGTAACTCTTGATTGTGCATCCGCAAAGCTGGGCAACCTTGAATGAGGCACACCAACTGGCGCCTCCAGTTGAGATTACAGGGTTTATGAACCATATATCTACACCCTGATAGCCAGAGGCTGCGATATATCCATACTTGGTTAGGGTTAGCACATCCCCTGTTCTGGCATCCAATCCCTGACCAGTCAAACCTATACTCCTAGCTGTTGTTAGGCTCCATACGAAGGACCATAATAGTGAGAAGAAGAGCATAATTAGGATGGGATATCCAGGAACTAGGAAGTGGACTATGATTATTGATGCTATGGTGGCGCCGAACCATATACCTAGAAGGAGCCATAGAGAGATCACTCCCTTACTCTTAACCCTCTCCGCTTCACCGACCTTCTTAGGGATCATCCCTGATAGGGCCTGGATCAACGTTTTCGGACGGACTAGGATCGGTATCAATCCTGCTGCTAGGGCTATGCCTATGAATGGTCCCATCCAGAAGTGTAAGATCGATCTCTGAGCTGTCAGTATTATGCTCATCCCTGGGAACCACTCATTGGAGAACTCGCCTACCCTATTTATCACCAAGTAGCTGTTCCCGATCACTTGGACCGCTAATGAACCTATGAACATGCTGACTACTACGTGGAAGGGTATGATAAAACCTGAGCAGTATATGAGTAGATCTGTTGGTATACCGAAGCTGGCTCCTGGAAGGATATAATGGATTACGCGGTTTAGGTCTATCCACGGTATTGGTAGTATGCCTACACCGTAGACTAGGGCTCCCCATAATAGACCAATCCATATGAAGAAGAGGAATACCCTCATCCTTTTTGGTTGTTCAGTTAATGTTAGGATGGCGCTTGCTGGCACTTGTTGCATGGGGAAGGGAAGCTTCTCAGTATCTATGTAGAGTTGTTTCGTTAGAAGACCCATGGTTATATCAGTAGCTAACCCTAGAATCGTGAATATAACCCATACCCCCAATATTGGGAGGAAGGCTGGATGGAGGAAGGTCCTCATCTTGTAGATCTTAGCTGCCAGTGGGGCTGGTGGGGAATACCACCAAGGTATCTTATCTGTTATTCCAAACTCGGCTGTTAATGGGGATATGGTAAAGTATAGGTTGTAAATTAGGTTCACAAAGAATACGCCTGAGCCAGCTAGGCCTGTCAGCGAGTAGATTATGAACGTTTCTTGTTTTGTCGGCGGTTTGCCGGATAGCCTTGTTAACTCGACGAAGACTAACATGACAAACCAGCTTATTCCAGCTAGGCTTACACCGATGAGGGCGAGTTGTGACCAGATTATTGCCGGTTGGAAGATTACGATGGCGTAGATTAGGGCTAGGAATGAACGCCATGTTAGGCCGCTCCTCTCCTCTTCGGGAGGGGACAACTCGCCCACAGCTGGGTTGGAACCCTCAGCTTCCTTTCCACTCATTTCTAACTCCACTTAGATCCTTTTTTCTCCGCGTATCTAGCCTTCTCCTTATCGGTTAGACTTCTCCATATTAGGAACTGCTTCCTTATAAGGTCTATGAAGGGACGGTTACTCCTTACCCATTGTGATCTTGGACCTTTATCTCGGTGTATGAATAGGCTGAATGAGTACTTGCCGCTTTCATCTCGTAAGGCGTCTAAGCGGACTGTTTGTTGTATTCCTTGGTCGTACGGTACGATGGAGGCCTCTATACACAGGGACTTTAATGGGACTCCTTCTATAACCTTGTCTTCCCTCCATATCCTCCTCGCTGAGAAGGTTTCAGCTCTAGGTAGGGTGTGACTCTCCATAAACTCTTGAAGGAACGCCATCACCTTCTCTATCTCCTCCTCTGTTGCGGTGAAGGGAAGCGGTATACTCCATTCATCATCCCTAGGTTTGGTTGGGGGCTTCCAAACCCTCTCAAGGGATGGGGTGACTAGGCGGGATATCCTGATGAAGGGATAGGCTGACGAGGCTATTGTAGCTAACATGGCGGCTAGGATCGCGATGGCTACCCATGATGATGCGTAGTTCAATGATATCTCTGGGATGTACTGGAGGGTTATTGCGGTGAAGCCTATCGCTGATGTGTATCCGAGTATGCTCCCAACTATGGCTAATACGAAGGATTCGCCTAGGAACATTAATCCAACCTGGCTTGGGGAGAGCCCTAGGGAGCTGTAGATCGATATCTCCCGCATCCTCTCATGTATAGCTCCAAGCATCAGGTTTGTTAAGGATAGAATCGCTAGGGCTAAGGGTACCATCTGTTGTTGCCAACCGAACACTGTTACTGAGATACCGCGTGTGTATACGGTTACCGCATTCTCCTTTGCGGCTATGGCGGTTATGCCGTACTCTTCGAAGAGTTCCTTGGCTATTGGTTTTATGAGCTCTGGATCCTTGGGTTTTATAACCACCGATACTATGTCGGCTCCATATTTGAGGGCTGTCCTCCACGGCATTATTATAAGCCTTTCAACAAGTAATGGTGGAGGGTTCGTTGGGACTAGGGGATCAGGTGGGGTTATCCTCTCCCCGGTTATTTCGTATATGGAATCGAAGATGGTGTGGTTGACTATACCTATAACCGTGAAGGGTATGCCTTGGACTCTCACCTGGGCTGGAACTCTGTCTATATCTAGGATCTCGGCTACCTCATCGCTGATGATGATAGCGTATTCATCGGTGTCGATGAACCACCTCCCCTTGCCAGGAATCAACGCTTGATCGTAACGGAGCGCCTCGCTCTCAGCTGGGGATAGGCCGAATATGCTTCCATCGTTCTTCCAAACTCTACCTTCAGGCGTCGTCACCGTGATGAATCGTTCGGAGCCCACGGTGGCCATACCACCCCAAGTTCGTGGGGCTATATGGGCTACATCACCATACTTCGTGATGATGTTCTCAAGCACAATTGGATGTATACTCTCCTGGGCTCCCACCTCTAGGAGCATCTCAGCCTCAGGGGTTGCTGGTATACCAATTGGGGCGTTTATAGCTAGAATTCCATCGTAGGGTAGGGCTTCATCGGTTCTCAAGGTCAGGTCTAATGTGCGGGTTACAACCGAGAGTGAAGAGAATGAGACTAGACACATGGTTACGAGAATTATTGAGATGAGGGCTAAACTACTCCTCAATGGACGTTTCCTCATGTGGCGTATCGCCACGGCAATGATCATTAGGAGTTCACTGAACCTCATCTTCTTCATGAAGTGGGGTCCTATAAATTTCAGTCTCAATTCGCGGAGGTATCCTAGGCTCCTCTCCACCAGGATTAGGAAGATGGGCCCCATTAGGATTAATATGACAAATCCCACCAGAACCATCATAGCGTTGGATGCTATTATGAAGCCTGGATGGAACCTCCATAGGAGGGCTACCAACAGGATGTAGGGGATGACCACACCTATTATTCTCTTCTTCCCCTCAGCATCGAAGAAGAGGCGTTCAGCTAGGAGGGCGAAGGGGACCAGAACCAACGCGAAGAATGGTATGGTTGATGTGGCGCTCTCCCCACTCTTGAAGATCAGGTCGTATACTTGGTACTCCTTCGACCACGCTTCAGTTAGTAGGGCACAAGCCCTATCGTAATCGTAGGATGATAGGGCTATCTCCGCCTCCCTAAGCAGCCTACCCGTTTCCTGGTGAAGCTCATAACCAGTTATCCTCAAACCTATCGCTAGGAATGATCTGATTCGTTCATGGTCAAGCCAGTATAGGTTCTTAACGTAATGGAGTATGCTGTTGGATAGGTGTATCTGCTCCCCAACTTTAATCCGATAACCAACCCCATAGGGGTTCCCCTCGCTATTATTTAGGAGAACCGTGAAGATCCTTGGGTAAGAGCCGAAGTAGATCTCGAGGGTGCGGTTTGGAGGTGTGAATATAACCCAAGCCCCTAAGGGGATGAGTTTAGCTCCACCCCAACTATGTCCGCTATAACCTGAAATCTGATATGTCCCCAGGTAACCGAAGTGTTCAACCGGGGTGTGGGTTGCAAAATCATTTATTGATATGGCTAACCTATCTGGGGGGATGAGGCTTGATGGCCAGACCGCATCATATAGGACTAGACTTCCACACTTGAAGACCGTGTAAAGTCCATCGTTATGGAGCCCACCAATCTCGGTTGAAGATGAACCTGTGTAGGGCATCTGTCCGTACTGCCCCCTATCCGGACCGTAAATTATATGTCCAGTCTCATCTACGACGAAGGCATCCATCTCATAAGTTACGTCTGAGCATCCACCGCCCGCTATAGGTGCAATTATATAGTATGTGCCATTATCATCCGTCATGTATACTTGAGGTCTAACTACACGCCATTGACCTTGATAATTGGGGCCTCCAAGGGGTACATGAACGACTACGAGGGCGTTAGGGACTGGTTTATACCATTGTTTGAAGGGATCCCACTCAACGATCTGCCCAGTATGCCTCATGAAGCCATGCCATCTACCAACACCCCCTGGGCGAACCCTCATGGGTTTCCATGGTCTACCCATGGCTGGCCTCAAATCTTGCATGTTGAGTAGGGTCTCTATTATACAGAAGTAGAACTCCAATTGAGGTTTAAGGTTATCCCATTCATTACCCTCATCGATGAATTTTACGGTATCTATTGGGGTTCCTAGACGCTTCCATAGGGTGTTTGCTGTGGTAAGGTCTATCCGTGGTAGACCAGCAACGCTTGCGGCATCAGAGTCGTATGGGTTTATC